>CAMYXG010000001.1 GCA_947303225.1 uncultured Caryophanales bacterium
AAGTAAGTCAGCAATGAAAGGTTATTATAATAAACCAGAATTAACAGAGAAAACTTTTGAGGATGGAAGAGTTAGAACAGGTGATTTAGCTGAGATAGATGAAAATGGTTTTATTTATATCTGGGGTAGAGTGAAGGATTCAATAGATAGTACTGATAATGAAAAAATCTATTTATTTGATATAGCAAATAAAATAAAAGAAAAAAACTTTATCAATGATGCTTTAGTTTTATCAATGCCATTAAAAGATAATAGTAATAATTTAGTTGCTCATATTGTGTGGAATGGAGATTTATCAGAATCTGAAAAGATTAATAATATTAAAGAATTAAATAATTTATTAAGGGATTTTCTTCCTATGGGAGTAACAGTATCTGCCTATTATGAGCATAGTATTATGATTCCTTATTCACCAACCACTATGAAAAAGGATAAAAATAAATTATCGCATCAATTGTCTGGTTATATTCAAGAACAAGATGGAGAATTAAAAGAGGTGGAATTTCTTCCTGAGAATGAAGGATATTATTCAATGAAGATTAGACCTAGAACAAAAAATAAAGTTTTTTCATTAAAAAAATAAACTAAGATTATAGAAATTTTCTTAGTTTTTTTTTATAAAAATAGAAGTATATGCTATAATAAAGTTAGTATTGTAAGTTATAGTGATAATAAAGTGAGGTGTAGTTTATGTGGAATATTATTTTTTTAATTACTGGGCTTTTTTTTATTGTATTATTAATGATAATATTTTTTTCCAAAGAAGTAATTGACTCAATGGAAAATAAATATTTTAAGACTTTATTAGTAGCCAATTTAGTAGGTTATGTTATTGAAATTCCATTGCAAGTATTAGTTCGAGTTTATGGTATTGAGTATCAATTTGTTGATTTATTTGTAAGATTATATTTGGTTGCTATTTTTACATGGTTTTTCTTGTTTTCAATTTATACTTTTGTAGTTTGTCTAGATAATACAAATGAAGAAAAATATAATAAACGTTTAAATACATTTAGGATAGTGAATATGCTATATTGGATTATTGGTGTTATATCATTATTAATTCTTAATATTGATAAGTATCATTCTTTAGATAAAATGTATGCGTATGGTGCAGCTGTATATGCATTGAGAGTATTATCTGGTATTTATGTTGTTTTATTTATTATATTATTAATTAAAAATTATCGGCAACTTAAAAATAAAAAATATATTCCTATCTTTCTTATTCTTTTTCTATTAGTGTTAAACGTTATTATTCAGGCAATAGATCCAAGTATATTAATTGCTACGATGGTTGGAACTTTTATTTGTTATACAATGTCTTTTACAATTGAAAATCCTGATGTTAAGATGATTCAACAGTTAGAATATGCAAAAGAAACTGCTGATAAGGCTAATCGGGCTAAGACTGATTTCTTAAGTAGTATGTCTCATGAGATTAGGACTCCTTTGAATGCTATTGTTGGTTTTAGTGATTGTATAATGGAAGCTAAAGATTTGGGAGAAGCTCAAGAGAATGCTAAGGATATTGTTAATGCTAGTAAAACGTTATTAGAGATTGTTAATGGTATTTTGGATATTTCTAAGATAGAAGCTGGTAAGATTGAGATTGTTAATTCTACTTATAAAGCTCCTGATACTTTCCTAGAACTTGCTAAGTTGATTACTCCTAAGATGAAAGAAAAGGGATTAGATTTTACTTATAAGATTGCTCCTGATTTACCAAAAACATTATATGGAGATCATGCTAATTTGAAGAAAATTGTTACTAATTTGCTTAGTAATGCTTGCAAGTATACAGAACATGGTTATGTTCATTATGAAGTAAACTGTGTTAATACAAAAGATGTTTCTAAATTAATTATTTCTGTTGAAGATTCTGGTCGAGGTATAAAACGTGAAAACATTGATAAAATGTTTACAAAATTTCAAAGATTGGATGAAGATAGAAATACTACGATTGAAGGAACTGGATTAGGTTTAGCAATTACAAAGCAATTAATTGAATTAATGGGTGGAAAGATTATTGTTCATACGGTTTATGGAGAAGGATCTAAGTTTACAGTTGTTTTAAATCAAAGAATTGAAGCAGTGGATACTACTGAACAGGGTCATAGGGTAAAAACAACATTAGATTTACATAATATTCGTATTCTACTTGTAGATGATACTGCACTTAACTTAAAAGTTGCGACAAAGTTATTAGAACGATATCAAGCAAATAATATTGTAACTTGTGATAGTGGTTTTGAATGTCTTGATAGAATTAAGCGTGGCGAGATTTATGATTTAATATTACTTGATGATATGATGCCTAAAATGAGTGGAGTGGAAACTCTAAAAAAATTAAAAGAAATTCCTGGATTTAGAATTCCTACAGTTGCATTAACGGCAAATGCAATCACTGGTATGAGAGAAAAATATTTAAGAGATGGGTTTGATGACTATTTAGCTAAACCAATTGAGAAAGAACAGTTGATTCAAGTTGTTAATCAAATTTTAGGTCGTAATGTTACAGAAGAGTTAGATTTTTCTAAGGAAGAAAAAATTACGAGTTATATGAATGGTCCTGTTACTCCTTCTATTCGTGGAGAAGAAATTCCTCAAGTAGATGATTTTGATAAAGCTGAGGAAGAGCGTAAGAAAAATGCAATTATTCCAGTTGAAGATAATATTGAAGAAATATTAGGTGATCAATTAGATCGTAATTATGAGGAAGAAGAGGTTACATTAAATCCTACACCTGTTTCTGTTGAACATATTGAGAATGTTGAAGTGCTAGAAGATTCTTCTTCAGATGTTCAGCCGATAGAGTTAATTCCTGTTGTGGATATTGATTTACCTACTGAGAAACTTGAGAAGGTTTATGATCGTAGTTATTTAGAAGAGAATGGGGTAGATGTTAATCACGCTTTAGAACTACTTGGAGATATGGATATGTATAATATGACAATATCTGATTTTATGAGTGAAGTAGAAGATAAGTGGAGACAGATTATTGAATATAAAGATAGTAATAATATGTCAGAATATGCTATATTAGTTCATTCTTTAAAGAGTGATTGTAAGTATTTGGGATTTATGAAGTTAGCTGATATTAGTTATCAGCATGAGTTAAAGAGTAAGGAAAATGATAGTGAGTTTGTTAATAGTCATTTTTCTGAGCTTGAAGAGGAATATAAAAAAGTTCTTGTAATAGCAAAGACTTATGTGGAACATAATCCTGTTGAAAATTAAGAATAAAGCTTTTTTAAAACTTTATTCTTTTTGTATGTTATAATTAGAGTGAGGTTAGAATATGAGACTAAAAGAATTTATGATATTTATATTGATTTTTACTATTTGTTATATTGTCTTTTTTATTATCTTTGATAAGATTTGTATAATAAGGTCTATTAGAAAACAAAAAAAGTTAGCTAGGTCTTTAATTCATGGTGATCAGTATCTTATTTTTGCTAAGTTTTATGGAATTGAAGGGATTGCATCTTCTGATTTAATATTTTCTGTTTTTGATTATTTACGTGATCACTATGAAAAATCACTTTCTTCTTTGGCTTCTTCTTATGGAGTTAGTAATTATGAAATGATTGTTATTCTTTTATATTTAGAGTACTTAAAATTAATTCCTAAAAAATGTTTTTCTTTGGATGATGATTATTTACAAAGTACTTCTTTTATTGATCAAAATATGATACAAAAATATGCTATTTTCTTTCAAAATAAGAATGATTTTCAAAGTATATCTTCTTCAGTGGGCGGAAATGTTTCTAATGACTTAGAATATATGGATAAGCATTTTTTAATGCCAGGAGTTCGTTTTGTTGATTCTAAGCTTTATTATGTAGGTGATTGTCATGAATAAAAGAGTTATTATTTATTTTGTTTTGATTGTTTTCTTTTTTCTTTTTAATTTTTATTTTAGGCCTATTTCTGGTAATCCTTTTGTTACTAGTGAATATAAAAATACTTCTTCTTATATTAATGATTTATATTATAGTGAAGAATATTTTAAAAAAAAGTTACTTAATAAGGATGAATACATTATGTATGATAAAATGATTGAAGCTAGTTTGAAGAATGAATCGGAGGTTTCTATTCCTTGTGTTTCGAGAAATTGTACTAGTGCTTTTGTTAATTCTTATTATGCTATTTACTTAGATCATCCGGAATTAATTAGCTTTTTGGGAATTCATAGTTATCGCGAAGAAGATGGTTTTCTTACTTATCATAATTATCAGAATTTGAGTAGTATTAAGAATTATTTTGCTACTAGAAGAATTGAGAGAGAAATGGAGAATATTCGTAAAGATACTAAGAATATGAATGAAAAAGAAAAAATTATTTATGTTTATGATTATGTAGCAGCTCATCAATATGATCGCTTATTTACTTATATTGGAACTAATCAATCAGCTTATAGTTTCTTTACGAAAGGAAGTTCAGTATGTGCTGGTTTTGCTAAGGCATCTCAGCTTATTTTTCAAAATATTGGTATTTCATCTTATTTAGTATTATCTTCTGATCATATGTGGAATTATGTTGAGTATAAGGGAAAATACTATGTTTTTGATGCTACTATGGGAGCTAGTTTATCTGATAAAAAGAATGTTCATTTTTATGATGGATTAGGGGAAACAACTACAGGTTCTAGTGTTGGATTGTTTTCGGAGAATTATCCTGTTATTGAAGAAACTGCTTTAAAGGATATTTTTAAATTATAAAGCATCACTTTTCAGTGATGCTTAAATGTTTAATAGATAGATACTAAGAGATAGAATGGTTGCAAATAGGGATAATGCTATGTAAGGTATTAATAATTTTGAAACTTTATTATTTAAGAGTGAAGTTTCTTCATACAGAAATAGGGTTGATAGAAAAGTTCCTAGACAGGATACAAATCCTAAGAAGTTATTTTTTAAACCGAAGAAGACTATTGTATAACTTTGATTCAATATATAATTTAGTAATAAAGTTACTTTATAGTTCTTAGGAATATCTCTCCATTTTTGAGATATGATGATATTGTAGGTAGTAATTGATATCAATATGTAAATGATTGTCCAAGCAATTGGGTAAAATATTCTTGGTGGGGCAAAGAATGGTTTTATAATTGTGTTATAATAATTGTAATCAACTGGTATAATATTATTAAGAAACCAGGGTAATAAGCATAAAATAAATAAAAGTATCTTTTTTATCATATTTTCATCTCCTCTTTTCTTATTTTATGTTTTATTGTATAATATTATTAGTTTTTTTTAGGAGGGATTTTATGGAAGGTGAATTAATGCTTGATGATAAGAGTGTTATTACAATGAAATTATTGCATTATTTTATTACTGAAAAAAATTATAATCCCATTATATTGCAAGGGGTTGAGAATGAAATATGGTTGGAAAATTTGGAAGAAGATTGTAAGGTTGTTCGTATTGTTTCTAATTATATTCATAATGATGAACAGTTTAATTTTGATGAATTTAAGACAAAAAGAATTGTTCAGAAGATAAAGAGAAAGACATTTTCACTTCATATTAATGTGATGAGTATTTTTTTGGATATGGGAGATAATGTTTCTAGGGATATAAATCATGATTCTAATTTGATGTGTATTAATGTAAAAGAAGAAAATGATATTAAAAAGAATGATATTATTAAAAAAGTTTTTCCTGATTTAGGAAGTAAAATGAAGTACACAGAGAAAGGTGTAGAATTATTTGCTAAAATAACAAGTGATATTAATCGACATAATCGAGAAGATGCTAGTCGAATGGAGAAATTATTTAGAAGTAAAGTTCCTTATGTTACGTATTTCTTAATCTTAGTTAATATTATATTCTTTGTTGTTCCGATGTTATTTGGTTATGATGCTTATAATTCTATTGTTGAAAAGTATTGTATTCATGGGCCTAGTATTCGTGTAGGGCAGTATTACCGCTTATTTACTGGAATATTACTGCATGGTGGATTTATGCATTTAGCTTTTAACTGCTATTCTTTATATGTTATTGGTGCTCAGATTGAAAACTTTTTAGGAAAAGTAAAATTTTTGGTTATCTATTTATTCTCTGGTTTGATTGGTGCTTTATTTTCTATTACTTTTGGTGGAGGTGCAGCATCTATCGGAGCTAGTGGAGCTATCTTTGGATTAATGGGTGCTTTGCTTTATTTTGGATATTATTATCGAGTATATCTTGGAAATGTTGTGAAGAGTCAAATTCTTCCTTTGATTGTATTAAACTTAGGAATTGGATTTATTACTCCTGGAATTGATAATTTTGCTCATATTGGGGGACTTATTGGAGGTTTGTTGATGACAATGGCTTTGGGAGTAAAAGATAAAACTTCTTCTTTTGAAAGAATAAATGGATGGATTATTGTAGCTATTTTTACTATTTTTATTTCATATTTTGCTTTTATCTATAGTGCTTAGGTTGTAATTCAAAATAATAAATGTTAAAATAAATATAACTATAGAATATAGTGAGGTGATAATTATGCCACAAGAACAGACAAGTTTGTTTGATATTCAAGAAATTGATACAGAATTAACCAGAAAAATCTTGAGAGAGGTTTATGAATCATTGGAGGAGAGAGGATATAATCCAACAAATCAGATTGTTGGATACTTGATTAGTGGAGATCCAGGATATATTTCTAGTTATAAAGATGCTAGAAATAAGATTCAAGAAATTGATCGCGCTAAGATAGTAGAAATTTTATTATTAGAATTTCAAAATAAGAAAAAATGAGATATTTAGGTTTGGATTTAGGAAGTAGAACTTTAGGATTGGCTATTAGCGATGCGACTGGTTTTATTGCAAGTAGTTATCGAACAATACATCATAATGAAGAGTATGATAAGCTACTTAGTGAAGTGAAAGAAGTCGTTAAAGATTTAAACATTGAAGCAATTGTTTTGGGATATCCAAAGAATATGAATAATACGATTGGTCCTAAAGGTGAACTTAGTTTGAAATTTAAGAGTGAATTGGAGAAAATATTAGAAATACCAATTTATTTGCAAGATGAGAGGTTATCTACGAAAAGTGCTACTGATGTGTTAATTCGTGGAAATGTTTCTAGAAAAAATCGAAAAAAAGTTGTGGATAGCTTAGCTGCCACGATTATCTTACAAAATTTTTTAGATAGGAGAGATTCATAAATGAAAAAAAATACGTTTTCTATGTTAGATGAAAATGGTAATGAGGTAGTATATGATGTTTTATTTACTTTTGAAAGTGATGAAACTCATAAAAATTATATTGTATATACGGATAATGAAAGGGATGCTAGTGGTAATATAGAGGTTTATGCTTCTATTTATTATCCTGATGATCCTCATAGTAAGTTGGAAGCAATTGAGACCGAAAAGGAATGGAAAGTAATTGAAACTATTCTTGATACATTACAAGAAGAAGTTCGTAATAAGAAGAATGAATTAGAAGATAATGAGCAATAGCTCTTTCTTTTATTCTGGAGGTTATATGATAGTAAAGAGAAAACCAAAACTACTTTTGATTTTAATTTTTTTTTCTGTTTTTCTCATTGTTATTGGAGGATTATGGCTTTTTTTATGTAGGCCAGTTAATTTTTTTGACCATGATATTGTTGAAGTGCAAATTACTAGTGGGACTAGTACAAAGGAGATTTCTGATATATTAAAGGAAAAAAAATTAATTCGAAGTAGAATACTATTTGGAGTGTATATAAAATTAAATAGAGTATCTTCTTTAAAAGCTGGTACCTATCAGTTTCGAAGAGATATGTCTCTTTCTAAAATTGTTCAAACATTAGAAAGGGGAAGTAGTTATAATCCAAATTTGGTTGTTTTAACTTTTCATGAAGGTAAAAGAATAACGGATTATGCTAAGGTAATTGAGAAAAAAACAAATCATACTTATGATGAAGTAATTGCTGTTTTTAAAGATAGAGATTATATGAAACAATTAATTGCTGAATATTGGTTTTTAACTGATGTTATTTTGAATGATGATATTTATTATCCTTTAGAGGGATATTTAGCACCGGATACTTATCATTTTGATAATAAAGATACTTACCCATATTTTCCATTGAATAAACCATATAAAGACTTATTTGTAAATGAAATTCATCGATATTTAACAATGGCTTCTGTTGTGGAATTAGAGGGAACAAATACAGAAAATCGGAAGATGATTGTTGGTATTTTTGAAAATCGACTTCATTCTGGAATGAATATGGGTAGTGATGTTACAACATATTATGGTTTACAAGTTGATATGACACAGGATTTATCTTCTAATCAGTTTTCAAGTGTAAATCCTTATAATACGAGATCAACTACAATGATTGGAAAATTGCCAATAGGACCTATTTGTACTCCTAGTTTATCTAGTATTGAAGCAAGTGTTCATCCAACAGATAGTGATTATTTATTCTTTGTTGCTGATAAACATGGTAATATATATTATACGAGGACGAATCAGGAGCATGATCAAAAAGTGGCGGAGATAAAGGCAAAAGGAGATTGGATTTGGTAATATGACAAAAGAAGATATTTTGAATCGTATAAAGGAAGATGCGTTGAATCAACAAGTTCCTATTATTTCTGATGAAGGTATTCAGTATTTAACACAGTATATACAAAAACATTCTGTTCATCGAATTTTAGAGGTAGGGGCAGCTGTTGGTTATTCTGCTATTATGATGTGTATGGCAGCAGATGATGTGACTGTTACTACTATTGAAAGAGATGAAACTCGTTATTTAGAAGCTTTGAAGAATATTAAACAAATGGGATTAGAAGATTGTATTCAGCTACTTTATCATGATGCTTTTGATGTATCTTTAGAAGAAGAATTTGATTTAATTTTTATTGATGCTGCAAAAGCTCAGAATCAAAAATTCTTTGAAAAGTTTGAGAAGAATTTAAGTTCTACGGGTACTATTATTACTGATAATATTGATTTTCATGGATTAGTAAATCGAGATTTGCAAGATATTCAAAGTAAAAACTTGAGACAGATGGTTCGTAAGATTAAAAACTATATTTCTTTTTTGGAAGATAATACTCATTATAGAACTCGATTCTTAAAATTAGGAGATGGACTTGCTGTTAGTACGAGAATTTAAAAGAAAGTAATCTTTCTTTTTTTCTTTCAATGATATATAATATGTGGGAGGTGTCATATGAAGTTATTAATAGAAGTTTGTAATAAAAAAACATTATCTTTTATATCTTCGGATGGAGTTATTTTACCTTTAGAGCATTATGCTGTTGAATCAACTGCTTTTTTTTCTTTGGATGAGATTGAACAAATTTCTTTGAATTATTCTGGAGAAATTTTTGTTAAGATTAATCGAAATTTATGGAATCAAGATATTGAAAAGGTACGTGATATACTAATTCAGTTGAATCAAATGAATATTACTGGAATTCTTTTTTATGATCTGGCTATTTTGGAATTAAAAAAGGAATTAGGATTATCTATTGATTTAGTTTGGAATCAGACTCATATGGTTCATAATACTAGAACTTGTGATTATTATTACTCTAAAGGAGTTTCATATGCTATTTTAGGAAAAGAGCTTACTTTAGAAGAGATTCAGACTATTATTAAAAATAGTAAAATTACTAGTATGGTTGAGGTTGTTAGTAGGCCTAGTATTGCTTTCTCTAAAAGAAAATTATTAACAAATTATGGAAAAGATTTAGGACATAAGGTTTCTAATGATATAGTAATTCAGGAAAAAGTCAGTCATAAGAATATTCGAGTTTTAGAAAATCATGATGGTACTAGTTTCTTTTTAGATATGATTATGAATGGAACTAGTATTCTTTCTGAACTATATCAAGTAGGTTGTCCTTATATAATTATGAAAGAGTATGGACTAGAAGATTGTTTTTCAGAGTTGGTTTTGGATACAATGAATTATATTCATGATGGATGTCTTGATGATACTTATGTGAAAAAGTATAAGAAGTTGGGAGATTATACTAATTTCTTTTTTCAAAAAACAATTTATAGGGTGAAGTAAAATGAAAAAAATAGAATTATTGTCTCCTGCAGGAGACTTGGAACGCTTGAAAGTAACTCTTTTATATGGAGCTGATGCTGTTTATATTGGAGGAGAAAAGTATAATTTAAGAGCGAATGCTCATAATTTTACATTTGATGAGATAAGAGAGGGATGTCTTTTTGCTCATCAATTAGGAAAAAAGGTTCATTTAACATTAAACATTGTTTTTCATGATGAAGATATGGATGGGGTAGAAGATTATATTGAAAAAGTAGTAGATTGTGGAATTGATGCTTTTATTGTAAGTGATCCTTTCTTAATTTCTTATATTAAAAATCATTTTCCACAGGTTGAGGTGCATTTATCTACACAAAATTCTACTAGTAATTATAAAGCAATTGAATTTTTTGAAAAAGAAGGAGTTAACCGAGTAGTTTTAGCGCGTGAACTTTCTAAAGATGAAATATTTGAAATTATTCAAAAGGTATCTTGTGATATTGAAGTCTTTATTCATGGGGCTATGTGTACTTGCTTTTCTGGACGTTGTGCATTGTCTAATTATGTCACAAATCGTGATGCGAATCGAGGAGGATGTGCGCAAGTTTGTAGATTTTCTTTTGATTGTGAGTATGAGAAAGATTTTACTATGGCTTTGAAAGATATCAATATGGCAGAGTATATAGGAGATTTAATTGAAATAGGAGTTAGAAGTTTAAAAGTAGAGGGTAGGATGAGATCTTTGTATTATCTTGCTACAGTAATTGGGACATATCGTGAGATTATTGATTTGTATTATGATCATCTTCTTACTTCTGATAAAATGAAATTATTTCAAGAGAGACTTGATCGAGTTGCGAATCGAGAAACATCTACTCATTATTTTATGAAGGAAGCTGATGATACGGATCAATATTATACAGGAAGAGTAGAGGTATCTAATCAAGATTATTTAGGACAAGTTATTGATTATCAAGATGGGTTTATTCAGTTTTATGAGAGAAACTATTTTGAAGTTGGTGATCTTGTAGAGGTTTTTACACCTGAAGCAGAGCATATTTCTTTTGTAGTTGAGGATTTGTATAATGATAAAAAAGAATCTGTTTCTGTAGCTAGACATCCTGATTCTATTTATTATATTAAGTTAGAGGGAGATTATGTTATACCAGAATATTCTATGATAAAAATTATCAAAAGAGGGGAGAAATAAGATATGGATGTGATTGAAGTTGCAAGAAAGCATTTTTTAGACAATGAAAAGCACTTGTCAAAATATGCTTGTAGGGATAGTGATGCAGTTCGCTTTCAGAAAGAGGATTTTGATATACGACCTAATTATTTCCATGATATTGATCGTATTATTCATTCTTTATCTTATACTCGTTATTTAGATAAAACTCAAGTTTTTAGTAGAAGTGATAATGATCATATTAGTAAGAGAATTACTCATGTACAATTGGTTAGTAAAATTGCTAGGACAATAGGAAGAGCTCTTTCTTTAAATGAAGATTTATGTGAAGCAATTGCTTTAGGTCATGATATTGGACATACTCCCTTAGGTCATGTTGGAGAATCTATTTTAAACGAAATATCTTTAAGAGAATTAGGAGAATATTTTGTCCATAATATTCAAAGCGTTAGGCATTTAATGATTGTGGAAAATCATGGAAATGGTTTTAATTTATGTTTACAAGTATATGATGGAATTATGTGTCATAATGGAGAAATGTTATCTCCAAAATATACTCCTGTTAAAAAAGATAAAGAAGAGTTTTTAAGAGAGTTTGAAGAATCTTATCATGATTTAAAAAAATCAAATCAAAATCATCCTATGACATTGGAAGGCTGTGTAGTTCGAATTAGTGATATTATTGGATATATTGGAAGAGATATCGAAGATGCTATTATGATTGGTAAGATTAAAAGAGAAGATTTACCAAAAGAAATTGTTACTGTTTTGGGTGATACGAATCGTGATATTGTGAATACTATTATCTTAGATATTATTGAGCATAGTATGAATCAACCTTATATTGAAATGAGTGATGATGTTTATCAAGCTTTGTTTGCTTTAAAGAAATTTAATTATGAAAATATTTATCAATATAGTGTCACTTCTGAAGAATTAGAATATTATAAGAATGGAATGAATAAAATATTTGATAGATATTTAGATGATATCAAAAATCATCGTAAAGATAGTATTATATATCGTATTTTTTTAGATCAACAAAGTGATGATTATTTGAAGCATACTGGCGATAAGAGAAAGGTCATTGATTTTATAGCAGGTATGACAGATGAATTGTTTTATAAAGAAATTGAACGATGATTGTTTGCTTTTTTTATCATAATATGATATAATATGTCCACTTTTTTAGAAAGGAATTTATTTGTCTATGAAAGATTATTCTTTAAATGAAAAAGAACAGCAAGATTTTATTTTGAACGTTTATCAACAGGACAATAATACTTATACGATAGTATTTGCGGATGGTCGAGTTTTTGAAAATGTTGAAGTTTGTGATGAAAATTTTGAGAAGTTAACTGTTGCTCAAGAAGAACAAGCTAAGCGTGGAATTCAAAATATTGATCATTTTCGTAAGGTTGCTACAAAATCAGGTATTATGACTGGATTTGTTGGAGCGCTACTTGCTGCTGGGAGTGTAGGAATTTATTCTATGCCGATTATGCAGTCACAAGATCCGATTATCTTGGCTAGTAGTTTAGGAATGATTACGATTCTTGGAACGATTCCTGCATTTGCTAAGTTAAAAGAAGATTGTGACAGAGTTCATGAACTAGAAAAATTGCAATATCGTGATCGACATCTTGACACTTTATCTAGTTATTCAGAATATCCAAATGCTTTATCTGGATTGAGTCGAGAGAAAAAATCTATGATGGGATATTTTGAAGATCCTTTTCATATTATGAATATGGATTCTTTTAGTGAAGAAGATCTTCGTACAATTGTATCTAATATCAAGAAAGAAAAAGCTTATCAATTCGTTTATCGTAAATCAGAAAAATAATTCATATAATAGGATATTGAAAAAATAAAAATAATATGTTATACTATGGCAAGTTGAGTCTAGTACTCAGGATAATAAAAAAATAATGTAAATAATTATGAGGTGATGAAAATGGCAAATAAAAATACAGTTTATTTAACTCAAGAAGGATTAGATGATTTAAAGAAAGAATTAGATGATTTAATAAATGTAAGAAGGCCAGAAAATATACAAGCTATTAAAGAAGCTAGAAGTTTAGGAGACTTATCTGAAAATGCAGAATATGATGCAGCTAGAAATGAACAGGCTCAAATTGAGGGAAGAATTAAACAATTAGAGAAGATGCTTGAAAATGTTTCTATTATTACAGAAGTTGCTACTGATAAGGTAGGAATTGGTAATACCGTTTCTATTAAATACGTTGATGATGATGAAGAAGATGAGTATAAGATTGTTGGAAGTCAAGAAGCAGATCCATTTGAAAGTAAGATTTCTAATGAAAGTCCAATTGCTCAAGCATTGTTTGATCATAAAGTAGGAGATATTGTTACTGTTGATAGTCCAAATGGAAATTATGAAGTAGAAATAATTGAGATTAAATAATATAATTCGACAGTTTTTTTAAAGATGGTTACTTATTCTAATAGTAGAATAAGTTTTTTTTTGGAGGAAAAATGAAGAAGATTTTTATATTATTATTTAGTTGTTTCTTTTTAACTGGGTGTTTTTCTAAAACTATGGCTATGCCTAAAGATATATTAGAAGAAGCTATTCCTATTCGAGAGAATGATAGGATTGTAGGAATGAATTATATGATTACGATACCAAAGGATTATCCTTTGAAGAATCGTATCTCTACACATATTGTGGATTCTATTGTACATTATAAAGATTTGGATAATCTTGAATCATTTCCAGTTTCTGTTCTATTAAAAAATGAAATGGATGATGATTTTGAATTGGTGGAGGTTTCTATTGAAAAGGAACAAATTGTTTTAAAAAGTTTTTCTTATGATCTACTATTTTATCATCATGAAGCAAAGTCATTTTCTTTTTTTGTTGATAATTCTTTAACAAAAGATTGTCAAGTTGTATTAAAACTCAATAAATGAGTTTTTTTTATTTTTTCTTTTCATTTTATTTAAGATGCGATATACTCTTATTAGGATGTAGGATTGTAATGTAGGAGGATATATGAAGAAAAAAGTGGTTGTATTGTTAGTTATTGCTTTTATTTTAGCATTGGTGTGGTTTTTAGTTTTATCTCCAATTTTTACTTTTCGTCAAAATGAAAAGATGGTGGAGAATGCTGCTAGGGAATATTTTGAATTAAATTCTAGAGAATTACCTACTGGGGAAAGAGTAAAGACAGTATCTTTAAAGACATTGTATTATAATAAATTTTTGGAAAAAGATATTTATGTTCCTTTTCAAAGGAAGAACTGTTCCTTAGATGATAGTTGGGTAAAGGTAAAACGTGTAGATGGAAAATATGAATATTATACCTATTTGGATTGTGGAATTATCAAGTCTTCTATTGATGCTAAGGGTCCAGAAATTCGTTTAAAGGGTAATACTACTATGTCTTTAAGCTTAGGAGAAGAATATCAAGAATTAGGAGTATCTAGTGTTGTAGATGATGTGGATGGTAATTTAAAGGTTGATGATGTTGTTATTAAGGGAAGTGTTGATACTTCTAAGATAGGAAATTATGAGATTACTTATACGGCTTTTGATCATTTAAGTAATAAAACAACTGTTACTAGAACTGTTCGTGTAGTTCAAAAGTTATATCAAACAGTGAAGAAGCAACTAAATGATTCTACGAATTATGTTGGGTATCCTGAAAATAATTATTTAAGACTTTCTAATATGCTTTTTCGTATTTATGGTGTGGATGATAATAAGAATGTTATTATTGTTGCAGATGAAGATGTTACAAATGTTAATTATTCTAAAATAGATAAATGGTTAAAATACTATTATGATCATTTAAATAAAAAGACAAAGAAAATGATTGTTCCATCAAAATATTGTAATATGACAATAGATGAGGCTAATCTTGGTACAAAAGAATGTAGTTCCTATACAAATAATAAAAAGGTATATATCCCTTCTGTAGTGGAAGTTAATAAAGCTCAGGGTACTGATAATAATTTTATGAAGACTAGAACTATGTCTTGGGTTTCTAATATGCAGGATGCGAAGAAAGCTTATTTAACAAGAGATGTTTTCTATTATTAAGCATATGGAAAGAGTTTTTTAGCTTATGATGCTGATGAGAATTATGGAATTCGACCAATGATGGTAATTAAAGGTGGATCTCAAATTCAGAGTGGTGATGGTAGTTATGAAAAGCCTTATACTTTTGGAGATAGTAAGTCTGGTTCTGGTGGTTCTCTTCTTAAAGAACGCTCTACTGGAGAATACTTAGAGCTTAGTGGAATTTTATTCCGAATTATAGATGTGTGAAAATTCTGATAAAATAACATATGATCCAGCTGATAAAACGAGTGTAGCTTATTTTATTAATAATCGAATTAGTGAATATATTGATACTTCATTCTTTCAAAAGCATGAAATCGAAGTGCCAGTTTATAAAGATAAGATTATTTATGGTGAAGAAATTTCTAAGAAAAAGTATACTGTTTTGTTAGCAGCACCAGATATGTATGAAATGTTTAGTGCACAATCATCTACTTTACAAGGAAACATTTCTTTGTCTTATTGGTTAAGGAATACTTCTCAAGCAGAAAGAATAGGGGCTGCTGTATATGATGCTGGAGTACCTGTTAATGAGAAGATTAATTCTTTTGATCAGTATGGAATACGTGTTGAAGGATTTATTAAGGGTGATAGTGTAATTAACCGAGGAAATGGTACTCTAGCTTCACCTTATAAATTGAGATGATGCTTTTGGGGGGATTACATTGAGGTTTAAAACTAAATATTTAATTATTAGTTGCTTATTGATTATTTTTGTTGTTGGAATATCATTTCTATTATCAAAAGAGAAAAGTCATTATCAAATTGAATCTAGGTTGTCAAATGTTCTTGCTACTAAGATTGATGTAGATAATGGGTTCCATACAATTGGTTGGATTCGTGTTCAAGGTACTAATATTGATTATCCTATTATTCGGTCGGATGATGTACATGCAAATTTTCCAGTTCAATTAGAAAGTTTTTCATGGTCTTTAAATCATGATGATCAATATCATAATCATATCATCTTGATGGGACATAATATTTTTAATCTTTCTGCTACTCCAAAAAGTCATGATGAGAGATTTCATCGCTTTGAAGAATTAATGAATTTTGTTTATTATGATTTTGTAAAGGATAATCAGTTTATTCAATTAACGATTGATGGGAAAGAGTATCTTTATAGAGTGTTTGCTGTTGGTTTTTTAAATGAATCAGATCTTTATAGTCTTCTTTCTCCTGATGATTATTCAAAAAAAGATTTGAATCAGTATTATCAATTGATGGATGATATTAATATTTATAATTATGATGTTGATGTGAATGAGAATGATGATATTATTACTCTTTCTACTTGTACTCGTCTTTTTGGAGATGGTTATAAAACTGGATTTTATGTAAGCGGAAGATTATTAAGAAAGGAAGAATCTACTTATCTTTCTTCCGTAAGAAAAAGTAAAAAGTATCAAGAAGTTGAAAAGATTTGGAAGGGAGATGTAACAGATAATGAAGATTATGCATAAAAAAATTATTATTCTTTTATTATTATTGATGGCTTTTATTCCTAGAACTGTATCAGCTACTATCAAAAAAGGGAATGGTTCTGAAACATGTACTAATTATATTAAAGACATGGATGATGGAACTGGATTTATTTCTAAGTATGGAATTAGTTTACAAACTAAGCAAGATAAGTTTGTTTTAAAAATAACTAAGTCAAAGATGTCTGCTGCTGCTAAAAAGGAAAAAGATGTTAAGTTTAAGATTGTGAAAATAGCAACTTTTTCTCAGTATGATGATTATGACAATCCAATTTTCGATTCGGAAATTACTAGTGCAAAAGTGATTAAAAATGATTATATTCTATCTAATGATAATGCATTGGTTCCTGGTGGTACTTTAAATGTTAAGTTGATTGCAAAACCTGGGGTTGCTATATTTATAGAGCCAGATGGTTTTAGTGATTCTGAATTAACAAAAAAATGTGGTAGTAAAGCTTATTTTACTGTTTTATTTACTGGATTTCCTGCTGAAGGTGATATTCCAGAAACTGATGATGTAACAGATAAGGAAATAAAAAGTCCAGATGGTGACGATATTAGTAGTAAAAAAATCATAGATTGTAATAATTATAAGAATAAGGGGTGGAGTACATCTGGTTTTAATTATCAATTCTGTGATGTTAAGACAAAAGCCATTCAAGCAAACGGTGGTGAAAAGAGTAATAGTGTTACTCAGAAATTGAAATGTGATGTTACAAAATGGAATTATACTTCAGATTATTATGTCAATAAAACATATTTATGGAAAACGAAAACAAAAAATATTAAAAATGAAAAAGTTACTAATGAAGATGGTACAGAACAAAAACTTGGTAATTTGGTTTATTATTATAACTATACTTGTGGAAATAAAAATGGGGATCCTCAGAATGTTGGTTCTTGTAAATTAACATGTGAAGAAGCTGTTATTGTTGAATATGGTCCTCCAATTGCTTCTAAAGCTGGACTTTGTTTTGAATATAAAGTGAAAGTTACAAGTCGTGTTAGTTGTGGTGTTGATCAATATCCACCAAAACCAACTAGAGGTAAATTATGTACGCCTTCTCCTCAATGTACGGTTCCAGGAAGTGGAATTGTGCATACACAAGGTGGACCTAATGAAGACTTTGATGCTTGTATTCAATCTTGTGATGGTGGTAGTTATTCTGATAAGTGTAGTAATTTCTGTTATCAAAAAGTTTATGGCGATTCTAGTGTTAAAAAGACTTCTGGTTATGAGCTTAATTATGCAGATAAGTTAAATTCAGTAGTTAATTCTTCTACTGTAGAACAAGTTCGAAATGGAGCAACGACACATGAATACTATTGTGATAGTAACAATAATATTATTTGGAATACTGGACCTACTGGTTTATCTAGAGATTCTAGTATGGGAAGGGGAAATCCAAATGATCCAAGATGGCATAGAGAGCATTCTAGTTGGGGTATTAGTCCAATGTCTGGCTATCAGTGTTATTCTGCAACTGGTATTCCAAGACGTTGTAATTGTGGAGAAACATGTACTTGGACAAAAGGAAGTTGCTCTAGTGTAACGAAATCTTATATGAATCCTGGTGAGGCTACTGATGCATATAATGATAATGTAGATCGTTATAATAATTACGTAAAGTATTGTAATCGTGCTGCGACATGTACTACTACTACAGCTACTTTTACAATTAGTACTTCTGTAGGAAAAACTAAGTACACATTCCCATATTCTACGGATGCTGATCAATTACAATATAAAGGACTAAAAACTAAGAAAACTATTCTTTCTAATAAAGGATGCTATTCTAGTGATGACTCAGAGGATCTTTCTCATGAATGGTATTTGGCAGAATGGAGTTTTCCTGGAACATTTATTCATAATAAGACTGGTGAGATATCTTATGAAAATAAAATAGAGAATTCTGGATGGCAAAAGGTTGATAAGAAATTCTGTTTACCTCTTAATGCTCCTAGTGTTAATCAAAAATGGTGGAATTATTATTATACTAAAGAATCTAGTGGTTCTAAGACGTATTCTTTTGAGACAACGGAATATAAAGATAATTGTCCTCAGACGTGTCGATTTACTACAGTTTCTAGTATTGCTCCTGGTGATATTTCAAAATGGAATATTAATGCTGTAACGAAAAAATTTGGACATTATGGTTGGAATATTACTATCTCTTGCTTCTATGCTTTAAATAATAATGTTACTTTAACGACAAAAAAATGTACAGTACCTGAGTGTAAAACATCTAATCCACAGGCTTATCGAATTCGTTCTGTTGATTTGGGTAACTTATTCCCTAATCCTGATGGTTCCTCAATATCTAATTATACTGAAATTGGAAGGGCTCCTGGATTCAATTGGAGTAGTAGCGCAAAAAATACTGTTAAGGATCCAAAATTAAAGAGTAATGCTAGTACCTATGCTAAGGCTGTTCAGAAGAAGGCTGATAAAGTATATAATTCTAGTTCTGAATTGGATTATCATATTTATTTGACTAAGGATATCATCAAAAAAATTAAATCAACTGGTCAGAATTATACTTCATATTCAGGCTCTACAAGTATTACTAATGTTAGTCATTATCAAAGTGATTTAATTCGTAATGTAATTGGTGCAACTGAAATTCCTCAACCAGGAGATTTACAATGCAACAATTTACTTAATCGAAAATGTTCTACTAATAAATAATAGTAAGGAGGGATAATAATATATGAATAAAGGTATGTTAACGGTTGGAATTATTCTTTTGAGTGTTATTGCATTATTATTAATTAATGTTTTAAATAATTATATGACTGGTGGGGAACTTGATTATTATTTAGTGAAGGAAACTGCTGATGCTGCTATGGAAGATGCAATGGATAAAATGTATTTAAGAACATGCGGATTGCCACGTATGGATAAGGAAAAATTTGTAGAAAATTTTGTTTATCGTTTTGCAAATAGTGTCGATTCTAATCGTGAATATGATTTGAAATTTTATGACTTAAATGAAGTTCCTCCAAAGATTACTGTAGAAGTAAACTCGTTGACCGTTTTATCTTTTAATGTATCTGGAGAAAAAAATAGTAAACAAGCAGCTAATATTTCTACAAAATATAGTGCTATAGCAGAGTCTTCTTATTATAGTGATCCTGCTGTAGAAGAAGGTTTTACAAATAATATTTCTAAAAAAGATCAATGTAAACCTTATAAATAGTAAAAAAAGATGACTTCATCTTTTTTTCTTTTTTTTCTTTCCAAATTTTATAAAATGAGATATACTTATATAGAATGATAATAGGGGAGTGTGAACTTTATGATTTTTCGTAAACCTTATGCCTTTCTAATTAAGAATTTTAAGAAAATTCATATATTTTTACTATTACTAAGTTTGTATGTTGCCTATAAATTAATTAATGTTAATCATTTTGTTGGGGAATTTATGAAATTTGGATCTTACGATTATTTTCAAGATCCTATTACAAATCATATTACTATTTGGTTGAGGATATCTATTTTAGTATTAGTATTTGGTAGTACAGCATTACTATTTTTATTACATCATAAAAAGAAGCCATGGAAAATATATTTAGTTCCTATTGTTGAATATCTTGCATTATTTTTTGTATTAGGAATGATTCGAAGTTTCTTTAATAATTATTCTAGTGATATTGAGACGACAGATTTACGTCTATCTAGAGATTTATTAATGATATTTTTAATTGCTCAGATACCTGCAATTGGTATTTTTATGATGCGTGTATTTGGGTTGGATATTCGTAAGTTTCATTTTAATTCTGATGAAGAATTCTTACAATTAAGTGAGGAAGATAGAGAAGAGTTTGAAGTTAATATAAATATTGATCAGCATTCTTTTAAACGTGGTTATCGAAGATTTATTCGAAATATCAATTATTTTTATATAGAACATAAAAAAATATGTAGAACTATTATAGGAATTGTTGTTGCCGTAGCTCTTTTTCAGACCTATCGACTTATTTTTGTTACTCATAAGAGTTATCAAGAAGGAAATGACTATAGTGTTAATGGTTATACTATAAAAGTACATAATAGTTACTATACAGATAAAGATTATACCGGAAATGTTATTTCTAAAAATAGCAATTTTATCGTAGTTGATTTAACGGTAACTAATTATGATGCTCCTAGAAAGCTGAAAATAGATAATTTTCATATAAAAAATGGGACTAGTGATTTTGTATCTACTAGAAAAACATATGAAAAAGAGTTTCAAGATTTTGGGACTACTTATGAAAGTGTAAAAGAATTTAAAAGAGATGAATCTTTTCGGTTTATTATTATTTATAAAGTAGATAAAAATTTAAAGATTAATAATTTTAATTTGTTTTATCAAGAACATGATTATTTACGTAAAATTAAATTACATGTAAAAGATTGTCGAGAAATAGAAGATGGAGGAACTATTTCTTCTGGAGATACTATGAATTTTATGCTTCAAGGAAAAGAGGAGAATATTTCATTTGATTATTTTGAATTTAATAGTGAAGTTTCTTATTTTGCAAGGTCTTGCAATAGTGTGACTTGTTCAGTTAATGAGCAAACTTATACTGCAAGTGGTGATAATACGGTATTGAAAATTGACTTTGCTTCTGATACTTTTGAAGGAAAAGACATGGTTGACTTTTCAAACGATTATGGTAAAATTGTTTATATAGATAATAGTAATGATGAGAATGAAAAGGTAGAGATTGATTTTCATTATCCTTTTTCTAAAAAAGCTACTGGTAAGTATTTGTATACTTTGGTTCCAAAGGTAGTTGAAAATTCTAGTAGTGTAGAAATTGTTTATACTGTTCGGAATAAGAGGTACGTATATAAGTTGGTATAAGGAGATATATATGAAAACAATAAATGATAATTTAAAATTAGTAGTTACTATCTTAATTGTTGGTTTATTTTTATGGTTTTTAGTTCTTTATCCTATCATTAATTTTCATAATAATGAAAGTTTATTAGAAAATGCTGCTAGAAGGTATTTTGAATTAAATCCAAATGATTTACCAACTGGTGAGAGAGTGAAAACTGTTACATTGGAGACGTTGTATCATAAGTCTTTTTTAGAAAAAGATTTATATGCTCCATATACAAGGAAGAATTGCTCTATCAGTAAAAGTTGGGTAAAGGTTCGTCGTGAAAACAATCAATATCAGTATTATGTTTATCTAGATTGTGGAGGTGCTCTACATTCCTTAACAGATCATAAAGGTCCTGAGATACGGTTAAATGGAGATTTAGATGTTTCTGTTTCTCTTGGAGAAGATTTTACTGATCCTGGAGTAAAAAGTGTAATTGATGGAGTTGATGGTCGTTTAAAAAATGCTGAAGTTGTTACTAAGGGTAAAGTAGATACTTCTAAAGTTGGTACGTATGAGATTACTTATACAGCAACTGATCAATTGAGTAATAAGACAACTGTTACTAGGACTGTTCAAGTTGTTCAAAAACTATATCAAACTATCCTTCAAAAATTAGATAATAGTCGTAATTTTGTGGGGAATCCTGATGATAATTATTTAATACTATCTAATATGATGTTTCGTATTTATGGTGTTGATGATGCGAATGTTTTGATTGTTGCAGATGAAGATGTTGCCAATGTTAACTATTCTAAATTAGATAGTTGGTTAGAGTATTATTACAATCATTTAAATTCAAAAACTAAAAAGATGATTGTTGCTTCTCAATTTTGTAATATGAAGGTAACAGATACTAGTTTAGATACTACGCAGTGTAATTCTTATACAAGAAAAAGAAGTGTATATATTCCTTCGATAGTGGAAGTTAATAAAGCTGGTACTATGGAAGATAATTTTATGAAGACTTCTACCATGTCTTGGGTTGCTAATTCAAAGAGTGATAAACAGGCTTATGTTACACGTGATCTTTTCTTTGGTGATTCTTATGGTAAAAGTTATTTACCATATAATATCACTGATAATTATGGAGTTAGACCTATGATGTTTATTAAGGGTGATTCTTTAATAACTGGTGGTGATGGTACTAGAGAGAATCCATTTGTATTTGGTGATACGAAAAAAGGATCGACTGGTAAGCTTGTTCATGATCGATTTACAGGTGAATATATTACAGATGGTGGACTTTTATGGAGAATTATTGAGCCTATAGACGATGGAACGACTAAAATCATTAGTGTTTCTAGTATTATTAATACTTCAGCAGATGTGACTTTTTATCCTGATCCAGATAGTGATATTATTCAATATAATCCAAAAGATAAGATGAGTGTTGGATACTTTATTGAAAATGGGATTCGTTCTTACGTGGATACTTCTAAGTTTGTACGACATGTTGTAGAAGTTCCTATCTATAAAAATAAGATTATTTATGGTGAAGAGGTTGATACCAAAAAATATGAAGTAATGTTATCAGCACCGAATATGTATGAATTATTTAGTGCTCAAACAAAAAATATTATTGGAGAGTATTCTAAATCATATTGGTTAATTAATAGTTCTAATGGTAAACGTATTGCTGGAGCGATTACGGATATTGGAGTTCCAATTAATGAGCCGATTGAGTCATATGATTCATTAGGTGTGAGGGTTGTTGGATATTTGAAAAAAGATATCACTATAAGTAGTGGAAAGGGTACAGAGGTTTCCCCTTATAGGATTAAATAGAAAAGGAGTAGTAGTATGAGTTGGAAAAAGAAAAGAATTTCAAAAAAAGAAAAAAAACAAAGACAAGTGATTTTATTAGTATCTCTTGTTGCATTGATTATTTTACTATTTGTAATAATGCTATGTGAAATATTTGTTACTCATAAAGATTTTTATGAAATGGAATCAAGAGTTTCCAATGTGGCGTTGGCACAAGATAGTAATAATGATAATTATCAAACTGCTGGTTGGTTGAAGGTTCAAGGAACTAACTTGGATTTGCCAGTTTTAACAGGAATTGATAATGATATTGATTTTCCAGTAGAGATGGAAAAATATGTTTGGAATGTTGGTAATAAAAGAGGATTTCAAAAGAAAATTGATATAATGGGACATAATATTTTTAATTTGTCTTCATCTCCTAAACTAACATCTGATTCTTTTAATCGATTTGAAGAATTGATGGGATTTGTTTATTATGATTTTGCAAAAGATAATAAATATTTTCAAATTACAATTGATGGAAAAGATTATCTCTATAAAATATTCTCTGTAGATTTTATAGATGCTGTTGATGTAGATATGTTTCCAAGTGGAGATTATACAAGGGACGATATTCAATATCAGCTTGATTTATTTAAGAAAAATACGATTTATGATTATGATGTTGATGTAAATGAAGATGATAGTTTTGCTTCTTTGATTACCTGTACAAGATTTTTTGGAACGGAAGAATATATTGACTTTTTAGTTAATGGAAGACTTGTTCGTTCTAATGAAAAAATAAAAGATTATGATATTAAGAAAACAAAAAATTATGCAAAAGTTGAAAAAGTATTGAAAGGTGATGATGACAATGATACGGACAGTTCGATGTAAGAGAATATTGGGGTTATCTATTCTAGTGCTTATTGTATCTGTTTTTTCATTCTTACAAGTTCAAGCAAAAACAAAAGAAGAATGGAAAGCATATTGTAAGGATTATCTTCCTAATACGAAGTTTGTTTCAAGATATAATGCTACGATTGAAGAAGTTGATATTACAGATAGTGGTCTTGCTTCTAAATATAAAATATCAATTAATCCAAAGTCATCTGATGCAGATTTAAAAAAGGCTTTGAGAAAAATTGTTTTTGTAGTTTCAGAGGTTAATGGTAAGTAACAAGATGGAAAACAAACTGTTTCTTATAAATATCCACTTATCATTAAGGGTAGTTTTACAAAAGATTCTTCTGGAGAACAGAAGATGGAAGTAAAGTTGACTTCTGTTGAAGAAAATGCTGATCCACATTGTATTGGAAAAGTTAATTTTACTCTTACTGTTGAAAAAATGGGAGATTCTTTTACTACTAAAGAACCAGTTAATCCTATTGTGGATGAGTTTGGTCAAACCGATGGTCAAGCTATTGACTGTAGTAAACCTCAAACTGAAGCTTTTGAAAAAGCATTTTGTGAGGCAAAAAATGGTGCTATGGCAGCTGATCCAAATAAGAAATTAGGATTAAACTATGATGGTAAATTTAATGATCACAAGACGTTTAAAGATGTTTTATCTGGTTATAAGGAATTAAAGTGTAGTGTAACTAATTTTAATACAGTAAATGGTTATTATGTAAATAAGACATATTTATATGGATCTGGTGAAAACAATATGACGTTTGGTACTTATAAATATCATTATTCTCCAGGTGCTATTACAAAAGGTGCTACTGTTAAATGTAAAGTAAAATGTGAGGAATCTGTTGTTGTTGAATATGGTCCTCCAATAGCTTCTAAAGCTGGATTGTGTTTTGAATATAAAGTAAAAGTAACGAGTCGTGTTAGTTGTAGTATGAGTGAAAAACCTGTTGTTCCTGAAGTACAAGATTCTTATTGTACTCCTACACCTATTTGTAGAACTAGTGCTGGTACTTATACTAATCAAGGTGGACCTAATGAAGAGTTTGATGCTTGTGTTAAGGCTTGTGATGGTGGTAAATATACTGATAAATGTTCTAAAAAATGTTATAGTAAAGTATATGGTAATGATTCCGCAAGTAAAACAACAACGGCTGGTAGAGAGTATTTAACGGAGAGACTTGCTTATTCTGAAAGTGCATTTAGTTTAGGAACTTGTATAAAAGAAAGCAGTTACCATGGATGTTATTATAGAAGTGGTGGCGGTATTAATTGGAAAGGACAAGCTGTTTCTACTCCAGGAAGATGGTATTTAGTATATCCTCATAAAGATTTATCAGAATATGCTGTCTTTGGAAATGGAATTTATCGTCATGTATATTCTGATGGAAATCATTGTCATGATGTTTGCTGGTGGGCAGGATGTAGTGGTAATGTTTATTTGAATCCTGGTCAAGCAGAAAAAGATAGAGAAAATAATAAAGAAATTTATGATAAAGCAGTTGCTAAATGTAAAGCTACTGCAACTTGTACAACAACTACTGCTGATTTTACAATCTCTGTTAATTATAAAGATGGTAGCAATACTGTTAAAACGATTAACTTCCCTTATACAGAAAACAATAATTCAAAGGATCATTTAACTTCTAAAGGTGCTGCTAATGGTTACCAAGATACTGCTACGAATCATAATACTACAATTCTAGATTATTCTGGATGTTATAAAGAAAAGAAAGCTTATCGTATTTATATGACTGAATGGAGTTTCCCAGGATCATGGATTAATAATAAGACAGGTGAAATTTCATATGTTAATAAGAATAATAATACTGCATGGCAAACATTAAAAGAAAAATTCTGTATACCTCTAGATGCTCAGAATGTTAATCAAAAATGGTGGAATTACTATTATAGTCGCGATATTATAAATCCAAATTATTCTACAAATAGTAGTTCATATCAACAAAATTGTATTGATCAGGGATATGGTGCTAAACTTATTAAAACGATTACAGAAGATGATATTGAAGACTGGAATATTAAGGCACATACTAAGAACTTTGGATACTTTGGATGGAATATTAAGATTTCTTGCTTCTATGCATTGAATACTAATCCATCAAGTGTAACTAATACCAATTCTTCTACAAGTGTTCCTGATGCATGTCAATCTGGTTCTGCTTATCGAATTCGTTCTGTTGATTTAAATAATTTGTTCCCTGCTACAGATGGTTCAAATAATTCTAGAACACCTGGATTCAACTGGAGTGAATATGCAACTGTTACGAAGAAAGCAGAAAATGCTGCAAATAATTATTACACAATTAAGCCTGCAGAGTATGCTACGAAAGTACAAAAAGTTGGAGATAGTGTTTATTCTGATGAGTACTTAAATTATTCAATTGATTTAACTCGTTCTATGATTGCTGCTTTGAAGAAGGAAAATAAAGCAATTGAAAATAATTATTCTGATTTCTCTGGAAAAACTGATACCAATTATGTTATTAACTACCGTAGTCCATTATTTAGAGATGGTGGAATATTGAGTAGTAGTTCAAAATATCCTAATGAGGAATCATTAAAATGTAATAATATGAAGAAATTTAATGGTGGTTGTGAAGGATAGGAGGTTTAAGATTATATGAATAAAGGTATGTTAACAGTTGGAATTATTTTGCTTAGTGTTATTGCTTTATTATTAGTCAATGTACTATCTAGTTATTCCACTGGAAGTGAATTAGATTATTACTTAGTAAAAGAAACTACAGATGCTGCTATGGAAGATTCTATTGATAAGGTCTTCCTTAGACAGTGTGGTTTGTATCGAATTGATAAAGAAAAGTTCGTTGAGAGCTTTCTTTATCGATTTGCTGATAGTGTGGATGCTTCTCGTGATTATCATATTAAATTTTATGATATTAATGAAGTTCCTCCAAAAGTAAGTGTTAAAGTAGATTCATTAACGGTTCTTTCTTTTAATGCTAAGACTGCTAATGGACAAACGAAGAATGCCGCAGATATTACTACAAACTATGATGCTATTTTGGAAACTAAATACTTATCTGATTTAGCTGTGGAAAATGGTTTGAAAGAGTCTGAACCAAGTTCAATTACTTATGATCAGTGTAGGGCATTAATTGAAATGAATGGAAAGAAATAATCGAAAGGAGAGAATAAAATGGGTAATTTATCTACTGGGTTAAAAAAGTTTATGCAAAATAAGAATACTGTTACAGTAGTTGGTGTTGTTGCTGCTATTATTGTATTGTATTTTGCTTATACTATGCGTATTAGTTCTGCTATTAATCCAATTCGAGTTCCTTATGCAAAGGAACAAATTCCTGCAGGTACTCAAATTACGGAAGCAATGATTGAGACGATGGAAGTACCTCCTTCAATGCTAGAGGGTGATGTAATTCAAAATACTGGTGAAATCATTGATAAGTATGCTGCTGCTGATACTGTTATTCCAGCTGGAAGTTTGTTTTATAAGCGAGCAGTGGTAGAAAAAGAACAATTGCCTGCTAATATTATTTTGGAATATCCAAAGGGATATGTTTTATATAATTTATCTGTTGATACTACTTCTACTTATGGTAATTCTGTATATCCAGGTAATTATATTGATATTTATTTAAAAGCAGTAAATGTTGTTGATGAGTCTAGTCCTGCTAATTTAACAAAAGATGCTGATAAGATTATGTTAGGAAAACTAATGGCTAATATTGAGGTATTAGCAGTTAAGGATGCTGATGGTCAACCAGTTTTCCAAAATATTGATGAGAATAGAGTTCCTGCTATGGTTGTATTTGCTCTTCCTGAGGAATACTATGTTCTTCTAAAAAAAGCAGAAGAGATGAGAACTTATGATACTTCAATTATTTTAGTTCCTACGAATGAAAGTTTAAAAGATGAGCCAGCTGAACTTGAAATTAGTAGTGAACAATTAAAAGATTGGATTAATACTAATACTTTTTGGACAGATAATTAAGATTTAGAAAAGGATGTGAGTTAAATGAACGAAAATATTTTTGATAAGTTAGATTTTGGACCTTTTCGTTCCTTATTGGATAATGATGATATAACTGATATTTCCTATGATAATAATGGTCAAATTTGGATTCGTTCTTTGACTCAGGGTTCTCTTAGAGTTGAAGTTGAAGGTGCGACTCCTGAATTTGTGGAAAAATTAGCTTTTCAATGTTCTAATGTTATGGGTACTACTTTTAATAATGCTAAACCTTTTTTAGATGCTGAATCTGCAGAGTTACGTATGAACTTTGTTCATCAAAGTATTGCGACGAATGGGATTGCTCTTGTTATACGTAAAACTCCTGCTAAGATTCGTTTGGAAAAAGAAAAGTTAATTCAAGAAGATTATTTTACTCCTGCGATTCATGATTTTCTTATTAAATGTGTTGAGGGACATTGTAATATTATGGTTGCTGGAGAAACTGGTTCTGGTAAAACTGAGTTTGTTAAGTATTTGGCGAGTCATACAAAGACTAATGAGAAAATTATTACGATTGAGGATACTTTGGAATTGCATTTAGATAAGATATTCCCTCAGCGTGATATTGTTTCTATGAAAACGAATAATGTTGCTAGTTATTCTGATGTTTTAGTTACTTGTATGCGTCAGAATCCAAAATGGATTCTACTTTCGGAAGTTCGTTCCGCAGAGGCTGTTTCTGCTGTTCGTAACTCTATTTCATCAGGACATAATATTTTATCCACAATTCATGCGGATAAAGCATCTGCTATTCCATATCGTTTATATTCTTTGATGGAAACTGATTTGGATGTTCATCAGTTTTTAACAACGATTTATCGTTATATTCAATTAGGTGTACATATTAAGGCTTTTTATAGTAAAGAATATGGAAAGTTTCATCGTGAATTAGATGAAGTTTGTGAATTTTATGTAGATGATGATAATGTTCCTCGTTCAAGGATTATTTATCAAAAACTATTTGGAAAACCTATGATGTGTAAACCAAGTGCACATTTGGTTGAATATTTGGAAAATCAAAATATTCAAGTTCAAGATATTATTAAGGATTTGCCTGAAGAACTTCCTATACATAAATTTGAAGAGGAAAAGGATACTCAAGCAAAAGAAGGGGATACTCAAGAAGTATCTAAAGATGAAGAAACGGTTGCTCAGGAAACTGTTGCTGAAAATGATAATACTTCATTAAATGATTCTATTGATTCTGCACAGGATGCTTCGGAGGTGGAAAAAACTCCAGATGTGATATCTCCACCAGTTTCAGTTACTCCTGATGCTAGTAGTGTTGTTTCATCTGTTCCAGAAGACGTTTCTGTAGCTTCTACACCTCCTACTGTTTCAGCACCTGCAGTTCCAGAGGTTACTCCTGTTGCGCCTACTTCTACTGTTGAACAAGTTTCACAAGTTAATGATAGTGTAGGATCTGTTGCACCTGCTGTGAGTGTTCCGGTACCATCTGTTGCTAGTATTGCACCTGCGGTAAGTCCTATTGTTCCACAACAACAAGTTGTGATTCAAGCTAATGTTCCACCAACAGTTCCTCCTGTTGTTGGAGTTGCACCTGCTGTTGCAGTGGCTAAGCTTGGAGAATAAAAAGGGGTGATGTTATGTATATTGAAGAGTTATTCATTATTATTGTCTTTGTAGTTGCTATTTATTTATATAGAAATTATCAGGGAGATAATGTAGGTAAATATGTATTGGAACAAGTACAAGGAGCTTACGATCGTTTTGCACCTTATTCTTTTAAGGTTGTTCGTGAAAAGACAAAGCAGTTGGGAGAAGAGTATACTCCTAGACAATATGCTATACAAGTTTCTTTATTTGCTTCTTTTGCTGCAGTTGTTACTTATTTATACTTTTATAATTTAATTATTAGTATTATTTATGCTTTAATTGCTGTATCATTTGTTCCTTATTTGACTTATTTAAGATGTAAAAAGACTTATTCCGAATTTTTATTTGAACAAGTTCAAGTATACACTTCTAATACTATTATGGAGTTTGCTACTACGCAGTCTTTTGTTAAAGCACTAGAAGGTGTTGCCAATTCCGGTATTTTGGAAGATCCTGTTCTTAGTGATGTTCGTCAAATGATTACTATGTCTTATGATAATGGTACGATTGATGAAGCATTAGAATATATGAGTAAGTTATATCCTTATTATATTGTTAAGAATATGCATCAGTTGTTTTTACAAATAACTAAAGAGGGTGCTCAAAATTCTGCAGATTCTCTTGAAAATATGCAGTTAGATATCGATATGCTTGTTGAAAGTGTGTATCGAGATCGTATTGAACGTGCATCTTTCCACAAATCCTTTTTACAGTTTGGTATTATGCTGTATTTAATGGTTATGTTAGTTCAGTATTTGTTGGGAAGAGAAACCTATTTGGTACTACTAGAACGATGGTATATTCAAGTTCTAATGCATGGAGTACTGATTATTAATACATATTTCCTTTTAAAAGGTGAAAAATACTATAATGAAAATGTAGGTGCTGAGTAATGGAAATACTAATCGTAGGAGCTATTATTATCTTTATTTTAATCTATAATAATACCATCGATAAAGATAAGTTTTTTGCTGATAATCAAAAGTATTTGGAAGCATTAAAAGAGGATGATTATCAGTTCTTAGTTTATGCTCGTTATGGTGAAGATGTTGATGTTGATCAACTTTATTCTAAAAGAGTTACTTATGCATTTATTGCTTTTCTTGTTGTATTAGTATTATCCATTTCTAATAATAATAGTGTGGAGATTATTAATTCTCAATTTTTCTTAAACTTAGTTTTATCTATTGTTGTTGCTGTTGTTATTTTTAAGGTACCATATAGTCAGTTAAAAAGTTATTATAAACAGCATTTACATGAAATAGATGTTATGTTGCCATATTATTTGAAAAGTTTAGAGATTTTAATACAGCATTATACAGTTCCTGTTGCTATTGGTAAATCTATTGGTGATGCGCCTGATATTTTTAAGCCAGGATTACGTCGTATGATAGATCGTATCAATTCAGGTGATGCATCTGTTGATCCTTATATGGAATTTGCGAATACATATCCTGTTCGAGATTCTATGAGAATGATGCGTTTGCTATATCGTTTAGGAATTGGTTCACAAGAGAAAAAACAAGAAAGATTGATGATGTTTTCAAGAACTGTATCTTCTTTACAGAATAAAGCGAGAGAGACAAAATATAAAGAACGTTTAAATCACATGGAAAGTCAAACAATGATTATGTTGGTTGTAACTGGTGTTGGAGTTATGCTTGTCATTTTGATTTCTATGATGATGATGTTCTAAAAAAGATTGATATTTTATTTATGATTTGTTATAATTTTATTGTATGATTAAGAAAGGATAGGTGAGTTGATGAAAGCTGCTACAGGTGAATTAAACTTAACAGTTATTACTTTGATTGCAATTGCTGCTGTTATTGGATTTTTCTGGATGATGTGGCCAAAAATTCAGAGTTCTATTAATACTCAATGGGATGATATCAATACTTATAAATCAAATAGCCAAAGTAAAGGAAGTTAATTAGATTATAAAAGAATTGATTACTTAAATTGGTTATAATATGTTATTTTCATCTTATGATGATGGGAGGATTTGTCCATGCAAGATGCTTTTGGTGGTATTTTAAATATTGTATTAATTGTTATATTTCTTGTTATTGTAGAGGGAATATTAGGGTTTACTGTCAACTATACAAAGGCTTTTAAAATGAAAAATATAGTTATTTCTGCAATCGAAGAATATGAAGATGCTAATTGTACTGATACTTCAAAGAGTACTAGTGCTTGTCGTCAGAAGATTAAGAGTGGTGCTATGCGCATTGGATATTCTCCCACTCAATTGAATTGTCCTAGTGGTTCTGAATGGAAAAAAATCGATGGTTTATTTTGTGTCAAGAGATCTAAATCTCATAGTGGATATTATATTTATCGTATTGTAACACAGGTAGATATTAATATTCCTATTGTTAGAAATATTATGGGATTTTCTTTTTTTCAAGTATCAGGAGATACTAGAGTTGTTCAAAAACAATAGGATAGGTAGGTGTTTTTATGCGTGATGCTCTTGGAGGAACTGTTAATATTGTAATTATTGTTGTTTTTATTGTTGTTGTAGCTTATTTAGCTTTTAATGTAAATTATACAAAGGCATTTCGTATGAAAAATAAGATTATTGCTACTTATGAGGATTATGGTGGAAATTGTGATTCAAAATGTAGAAAAGTAATTAAAAATTATGCAAATGATGTTGGATATAATGTAGGTGGACATATCTCTTGTCAAAGTGATTGGAAACCTGATTCTACTAATTTGTTTTGTTATAGAGAAATTACTGTAAATCAAAGAACTAGTGATACTAGTGTTGATGAAAAAGATTCAAAGCATTATTATAAGATTGCTACTAGAATTAATATTGAAATTCCCATTATACAAAATATTTTTAGTTATCAATTGTTTTGGGTTACTGGTGATACAAAGAGTTTTTAAAAAAGTAAAAAGGATGTTGATATAGATGAATGTAATTGTAGCAAATGAACAGCAAAATCAATTGTCTAATTTAGATATTGATATTATAAAAAGTGTTAGTGGTGTTTATGATGCTTCTGAAATTGTAGAAATGTTCAAGAGCTTTTTTTATAGTAAGATGATTTTAGATGTTTCTTCTCTTAAAAACTACTCTGATATAAAGACATATGAATTGTTAGTACAAGGATTAGATGCTGATAAAATTATTTTTTTATTGCCAGAAGGTAGTCAACTATGTACGCCTAATTTTTTATCGCAATTGATTTCTATTGGAATTTATAATTTTACTACTAATTTAAATGGTATTAAGTATTTATTAAAGAAACCTAATTCTTTGAAAGATGTAGAACATATTCGCAATATGGCAACGATTCATGATTCTGATGAAGCAGGAGCTGCTGTAGCGACTGTTGCTACTACTTCAAAAGTTCAAGATGGATCTACAATTATTGGGGTAAAAAATATTACGGAACATGCTGGTGCTACTACGTTTATTTATTTATTAAAAAAAGAGTTAGCTTTTACGTATGGTGCAGACAATGTTATTGCTATTGAAATTGATAAGAATGATTTTCAATTATTTCGAGATAAAAATATGATTTCTGTTAAACAAGCGGAAATTAAGAATGCTATACAAAAGTATTCTTCAGCATCTTTTATTTTAATTGATTTGAATACTTCAACAGATGATAGTTTTTGTGGTGATGTCTTGTATTTAATGGAACCTAGTACTATTCGATTAAATCGTTTGGTTACTAGAAATAAGTTTGTGTTTACGAAATTAGTTAATAAAAAAGTTGTTTTAAATCAGAGCTTATTATTAAATAATGATGTTTTTGATTTTGAAAAAGAAGCGGGTATTAAAGTATTTTATAATATGCCTCCTCTTGATGAAAGAAAGAGGAATGGTGTTGTAAATGATTTTCTTTCAAAATTGGGTGTTTTGAATGAAAAGAATCATAATAGTAATTCTGGTAAAATATTTGGATTATTTCGTCGTTAAGAATTGACAAATTCTATTTATTAATATTATAATATTGTTATGAAAGAGAGGTTGTATTATGGATTCTTGTATGGGTTTGACGCCAATTGTTAGAGTTATTAAGCATGGAGTTTTTCCTATTGTACAATTGGGAATTCCTATTCTTTTGATTGTATTTGGAACTATTGACTTAGGTAAAGCAGTTATTGCTAGTGAAGAAAAAGAAGTTAAGGCTGCTCAAAGTCGTTTAATTAAGAGATTTATTTATGCTGCACTTGTATTCTTTATTTCTACAATGGTTTATGCACTTATGAATATTGTAGGAACAGGTGGAGCAGAAGATGCTAACACTAGTAGTTGGGCTAGATGTTGGGAAGATGCTTAATTATTAAAAATAAAATAGTAATTTCATTGCTATTTTTTTTTTGTTCTGTTATACTTATTATGATATAATATAGTTGGAGTGATTTTATGAAAAAGACGTTTATTATGATATTTTTTGTTGGTATTCTATTTTTTTGTTCTCCAACAACTAGTTATGCTTTAGATGTTCATTCTTTTTCATCTTATTTTTCGAATTCTATATCTATTTTAGAAAAAAAAGAAGTGAATGGTGGAATTGGTTCTGTTGATGATGCTGGAATAGATATGAGTAAATATAATCAAGATGTAGATTGTGAAGGTTTATTGGGAAATCCGGCATCTGATACTGAATCTGTGGCTTGGCTAATACAAAAGGCATTAGATATTGTAAAGATAGTTGGGCCTTTATTGGTTGTTGTTTTAAGTAGTGTTGATTTTGCAAAAGTTATTGTAACAAGTGATGATGAAGCAATGGCTAAAGCTGCTAAAAAGTTAGCAATACGATTAGTGTTAGCAGCTGCATTGTTCTTTATTCCTGTTTTAACTACAGCTATGTTACAAGTTTTTGGTATTTTTGGAGATCCAACTTGCAATATTCAATAAATGAGGTGATGATGAATGGGTGAAACTGATTTAACAAAAGCAGATTTTCAACATGATGTTATTCGTTTGGCTTTTTCAATGCTTGATAGGCCCTTTTTTTGGTTGCTTACACTTTTGTATCAATTGTTTTTTAATGTTGCTTCTGTTGAATT
>CAMYXG010000002.1 GCA_947303225.1 uncultured Caryophanales bacterium
TAAGATAGGCATATCCTAGAGTAATACACATGATTAATATAGCAAATAATAAGTATAACCATCCTCTTCTGTTTCTTTTCATAAACATACTCCCTATTCTATGAATTAATTATAAGATAAATTGTATTTGTTAGCAAGATATTTATAAAACAAAAAAGATAGAATTCTCTATCTTAACATTGCTATATCTTCATTATTGATTACTTTATCAAAGTTCTTTTCCATTAAAGCATCTACATAGTCTTTATCTTTTGTAATTTTTAATAATTTTTTTCTTAATTTTTTACTATTAAAATGTACATCATGATGAGTATCACTTCCTAAGAAAGTAATCCATTTTTTCTTTAATAGTAGTTTTAAAGTTTTTTCTGCAGTCTTTCCATATTTTCCAAATAAAGAAGTAAAGTTTCCTTGTAATAATAATCCTGTTCTTAAATATTCTTCTAATAGATTCGGATGTTTTTGGAAAGCATAATATCTTTCTGGATGAGCAAGTACTGGAATATATCCTTTACTTACTAACTCATTTACAATAAATCCTGTATTATTATAGATTTGTCTCATTGGAAATTCAAATAATATGTATTTACTATTATTTAATGTTTTTATTTCTTCCTTTTTTATTAAACTTACTAAATTTGTTGAAATAAAAGCTTCATTTCCTAAATATAGCTTGATATTAATATTTTCTTCATTTACTTTTTCTTGTAAATCCATTAGTAGTTTTTCTTTTTCTTTATTGTTACATATATATTCTGATTCCTCTATATAATGAGGTGTTAGAATACATTCTGTGATTCCCTCTTTTTCCATTTGTTTTAATAAACGAATAGACTCTTCTTCTGTTTTACTTCCATCGTCTATTCCATATAATAAGTGACAATGTAAGTCTTTCATTATTTTTTAGATGGATCTCCGTAATAGTCTTCACTATAATAATAACTATAATAACTATTTCCAGCTACTTGAGCTTTATTGAATATTACTCCATCAATCTTAATACCTGATTGATCAAATAGTTTTTTAACTCTTTCTAAGTTTTCCATTCTAGTCTTTTTAGCAGATACTGTAATCAAATTGATATCTGACAGGGTTGCTAGAATTAGGGAATCTGATAATCCTATAATTGGAGCACAGTCCATTATAATTAAATCATATTTTTTCTTTAACTTTGCTAATAATTTTTTATTTTTTTCGCTTCCTAGTAATTCTACTGGATTAGGTGGCATTGGTCCTGTAGGTAATAAATCAATATTTTTATCATGAGTTGGAAAAATATATTTACTTAGATCAATGTTTTCTTTATAGTTTAACATTAAGTTAGAATATCCACCACTTGTTATATTCATTACTTCAAATATTTCATGTTGTTTTCCACGACGTAAGTCTGCATCCACTAATAATACTTTTTTATCTTCTTGAGCATATGCAACTGCTAAGTTTGCTGTTACAAAGCTTTTACCATCTCCTGCTTCTGGAGATGTATTAATAATTACTTTTACATCTTTATCTAGAGAAGCAAAGGCAATATTGGTACGAATACTTCTAATTGATTCAGAGAACAATGATTTTGGATTTTTATTTATAATTAAATCTTTATTTCTAATTGCCATATCACACCTACTCCTTTTCTACCTTAGGAACTATTCCCATTACCGTTAGTCCTAATTTATTTTCTATTTCTTCACTTGTTTTAATTGTTGTATCAAAATAGAAATTTATAAAGATAATTCCACATGATAAAACTAATCCTATTGCTATATAGATAACATTGTCTTTTATATAATTCACATTATATGGTTTTACTGCATCTACTGCTTTATCCACAATTGAAACGTTATTTAATTTATAGATTTTTTGAATTTCATCTGAGAAAACTGTTGCAATCTCATTTGCTATTTTTGTAGCAAGAGCTGCATCTGGATCTCCTACTGCGATTCTGATAATTTCTGTATTCGTTACTGCAGATACTGTAATATTTCTAGATAATTCCCCAACACCATAATTAAGATTTAAGTTTTTAATTACTTGCTCTAGTACTTTTCTTGATTTAATAATTTCTGAATAAGTACTTACTAAGTTTTTATTCATTTGTAGTTCTGTTGAATTATATGATTCTGTTTGATTTTCACTTACTAATACAATTGTTGTATTACTTTGATACATTGGTACTCTTGTTAAGATGGTATATATATTACCAATTCCTATTAAAAGTATCACAATTGCGATAATCCAAACTATTTTACTCTTAAAATAATCAAATAATTCTTTTAAATCAATTTCTTCCATAAAACAATCCCTCTCTTTTCAAACGAATTCATTATAGCACTAATTATCTTATAAATCAAGGAAATCTTTTATTTCTTATTATGTTTTATACTATATTATATGAATAAAAAAATCCTAAATCATAAAAAGCAAGCAGATTTCTCTGCTTGCTTCTTTTTACATTTTAAATTGTGTATAGTCTTTATTTTGATTTTCTTCTTCTAGCATTTTTGCTAAGTCTGATTGATCTCTATTATTCATATCATTTGGTTGATATTCTTTATTTTGAGTATTTTCTATGAAATCTTGTGAAATGTCATGATTTTCTTTTATATTATTATCTTGTCTTTCTACTAGTTCTTTCATTTGATCGTATAAATCTTTGTCTGGATCATCTGCTTTATTGAAATCCTTTGATGAAATTTTCATAATTTCTACAATTACTTCTACATCTGGATACATTGATTCATATAGTGCTACTAAAGCTGCTACATCAGCATCAGTGACTTCATACATTCCTAATTCTGGATTAAGTGGATATTCATTTGAAAAGTCAGGATACGTAGTATCTGAAGATATATATCCTTCTGGAATTTCTCCTGCTGGTTTATCTCTTAAAATTGATGGTGAAACTGATATTATTTGTCCATCTGGATATTTATAAGTATAGCTTGGCTCTAATCCTTTCATGGATGTTAAAGCTGGTGCATCAATATATTTTTTACCATTTTCATCCTCATAAATTCTTAATACCATTGTTCTTTTATTTTTTGGTTTTTCTATTACTTGTGGTGCATGCTGGGGTTGTGGCTCATAAGCAAAGTCTCCAAATCCATTTCCTTGTGGTGGAGCGATTATTGTTTGTTCTCCGTTCATATTATTACCTCCTATCATTATTCTAGCATATATATCTTTATTTATAAAGAAAAACGTTGTTTATTTTACAGTGTTTACACTTTCTTATTTTGATACATTTCAATTCTTTTTAAGATTCTATCTTTTCCTAGTATTTTCATAATACTAAATAGATCTGGTGACTTTAATCTTCCTGTAATCATTACTCTAATTGCTTCACAAATATCTCCAACATGTCCTTTATAATCATCTGGATTTTTCTTATAATCTTTTGGACTAGCAGCATAACCATTGTTACTTGCAAATTCTTTTATACCATTAAACCATGTTTCATTATCCGTATCTAAATCTAAATGATTTTCTATATAATCTTTTATTAGATTAATATCATATGTTTTTTCACTTTCATTTTTCTTATAATTTTCTTTTTTAAATAAAGAATCAATGGCATATGAAAATTCTTCTTTTACTTCACTATATTTTGAAATGTCTTTTCTAGGTCTAGTTCCATCTTTTTCAATATTTAAAAATTGAATCATATCTTCTTTATTAGCTAGTAATATTTCAGCATATTCTTTGTCATGCTTTAATGCCCAAGCAAGTGTTTCTTCATAAACTTCTTCCCCACTTTTACGAGAAAAATATGTTTTACATAAATTTATTAACTTAGCTTCATCAAAAGATGTTCCTCCGATTGCTTGTTTATCAAATGAAAATTCAAAATCTGATATATTTTTATCTGGATTTTGTAAATACCATTCTTCAAAATTCGTATTCGTAATAGTTGCTAGATATAGATGTAAGGCTTCTATTGGAATACCATTTTCATCATAATATTTTACTCCAAACCATGGATCTTTTCTTTTACTAATTTTTCTAATATTTCCTGTTTCTTGGTCTTTTATTGTGATAGGTGCAATATGTGCATATTTAACAGGAGTAAATTCTAATATCTGAAATAATTGTATATGTAGAGGTAGGCTTGATACCCATTCATCTCCACGTATTACGTGTGTTGTATGCATTAAATGATCATCTATTGCATGGGCAAAATGATATGTTGGTGTTCCATCTTTTTTTAATAACACTGTATCGATATCGTGTTCTGGAAATTTCATTTTTCCTTTGATACAATCTACTACTTCTATTTCTTTTTTAGCATCTCCTGGAGATTTTAGTCTAATAACATATTCATCTTTATTCTTTAGGTGTTCTTTTACTTCATCTAAACTTAAATCTCTATCAACTGCATAGTGACCATATATTCCTATTTTTACTTTATTAATGGCTTGTTCTTCTTTTATATCATTTTGTTCTTCTTCAGTCATAAAACATGGATAAGCATAACCTTTAACAATTAAATCTTTGATATAAGCTTGATATATTTCTGTTCTTTCACTTTGTTGATATGGACCATATTCTCCTCCAAAAGAGTATCCTTCATTTGGTAATATTTGAAAATCATGTAAAACACTAACAATATTTTCTATACCACCATCAATCATTCTCTTTTGATCAGTATCTTCTATTCGTAAAAAGAAACTCCCTTTAGTTTGTTTTGCATACATCATATCTGCAAATGCACTAAGTAAATTACCTAAATGTACAAATCCTGTTGGACTAGGTCCATATCTCGTTACCATTGCTCCATCAGGAAGATTTCTTTCTGGATATTTTTTTTCATAGTACTCTCTTGTTTTATCAATATTTGGAAATAACAATTCTGCTAGTTCTATTCTTTCTTCTTTTGTCATAATACCACCTCTTTTTTAAACTATTAATATCATACACTATTATCAAAAAAAAAGAAAGAATCTCTTTATTTTGATTTTCTTCCTTCATTTATATTTTGATCACTACGATATTCCATTTCTTGCATAATAGCATCTAAAATACCTATTTTTTCATCTTTAATATCATCTACTTCAATATTCGTTCTTGCGGAAGATAATTCTTCGTCTGATAATGTTGTTAAATACTCTGTTAAAGCATGATGACGATAAAAGAATATTAGTGCCTCCTGTGATGTCATTTTATTTTCCTCTTTCATATTTCTTCCTCTCTTTCTACTTTTACTAAATAAAAAAATGGCTGCCCCAGTTAGATTCGAACTAACGCGTGATGGAGTCAGAGTCCACTGCCTTACCGCTTGGCTATGGGGCAATACCACTTTTATTTTATAATACTTTTTTTAAAAAAGAAAGTATTTTTTATTATTTTGTGTTTTGATATACTATTTCATTCTCATTTTCTACTACTTTACCTGGTGTACTATATTCATATTGACGTGTTATTTCATTATAAGTTGCTTCTGCAGTTACAGTTTCTGTATTAGTAAACCAAACATCAAATCCTTTTGTTACGGATCCTCTTCCCTTTGTATCTATATAGTTTTCTATTTCTAAGATTTCATATCCTTCAGGTATTTCTACTTGTCCATTCGTAATACTTGAAGTATTCATGTAGGAATCTGATAATTCATACCTTCTATAAAATACATGTTCATATGGTTCGAATTCTTGATCAGAAGGTTTTTCAATTTGTTCCTGTTTTTCTTTTGCCTCTAAACAGTCTACTGCTGTTCTATAAATTGGACTTGCTATAGAAACAACTAAAGTTGCTGCTAAAGCAGTTGTTAGCATTCTATATACTTTTTCTTCTCTCATAGTTCTCTCCTATTTTTTTCTTTTCATTAATATTTTTTTTTCAGAATTTTTTGGAAATAATTGATCAAATTCAGGCTCTATTCTTTTTCTTAATTCTTCTTCTCTTGCTAATTTTTCTTGTTCAATTCGAGCTAATTCTTGTAAATATTCTTCTTCTCTTCTTTTTCTATCTATCTCTTGATTTTGTTTTGTAGCAGCGATATAATGTTGATTCATTTTTCTCTCATTTTTCTTTTGATAGAACATGATGATTTTCTTTTTAGCTTCTTCTTTCATTGCTTCTACTGTTTGAATTACTTCCTCTTTTCTTGGCATTGTTTCTTCTATAATCTTTTGTTTCATTTCTGGAGTTAATTCTTGCATTACTACTCCATCATGATAATAACTATAAGAACCAATTGCTAATGGTTGATGTAGAAGTGATGATTCTTGTTTTAATGCTTCTACTTCATAACTTTGTGTAACAGTATCTAAAATATCTTCATCTATTGTTTGTCTTCCATATACTTCTCCTGTTATTAAGTCTAAGTATTGTCCATTACCAAGATATTCTACAACTGTCCATAATTCTGAGATTGGATCAGCTGATAATTCATAATAATTACAAATCATAGTTGCACAAGTATATGGATGTTCTTCTTTTGTAGAAATTGATGTTGATAACCTCTTATATGGCATTGCAAATCTTTTTCCTATTCTTTTTTCTTCTGTTTGATCTATTTTTACTTCTTTCTTTTTTTCTTTTCTAAATAATTTTTCTAATAACATATTTTCTCTTCCTTTCAATCTTATTATTTTTTTACTTTTATATAATTATCTGGTTGAAAAAATCCTTTTTGATCAACTTCATATTCATTATTGATTGCTTCTATAATGATTTCTAATTGTTCTTTAAAATATTTAATTCTTTTTTGAAAATCTTCATCTGTTTCTGTTTTTCCAAAATCGTCATAATATTTATCAATTGCTGTATGTACTAAATCAAATATTCTTGATGTTGAATTGTCAAATGTTAATCTATTTTCGTATGAATCATTTTTGTAGATTGCATATCCATCTCTGTCTTTTTTGCCTAAATAAATCCACTCATCTTCGTCATAGATTTTAACATTACTTGTATCTCCTTCATATTCTGTTGCAGATAAAACGATTGTTTTTGATAATTCCATATTAAAGTCTATTAAATCTGTTTGACCATATTGAATTACATAGTTTCCTATTTTTTGATATATTTCATTTAACTGTAAATATAATTTTTCTTGTTCCTCTAATGATAAAGATTCTGTATCTTCAATACTTGATAAAAATTGTAATACTTCATCTAAATCGATATCATTAATAGATTCTCTTGTTACATCCTCTCTTTTTTCATATTTAATGTCTAATCCTAAGTCATCAATTTTTTCTATGATTTGTATCATTTTTTCTAAGTTAATAATCTTTTTTTGTAATTCTTCTGGATTAGCTACTTTTTCCATAAATAAGTCATCTATTGTACTTGCAGGATTTTCAATCATAGATTGTTCTACAGAAGTTGATTGTTCCTTTTTTAGTGTAAAACCACATCCATTTAATAATGTAATTGCTCCTGATAAGTATAATACAATGCTTAATAGTTTTAAATTTTTTAATTTCATATTTATCCCCCCTATTATTATTTTATTTTTTTAACTTTTTCTACTGGTATATTTGTCTTTTGTAATTCCATGGCCCAAGTAATTAATGAGTCAATAGAACTTTTTAATCTTAATACTAGATTCCTACTTCTTTCTAAATCTAATAATTCAAACCAATTATCATATAATTGTTTTTTTACTTCATTGTTGAAGAAGGATGGATCTGTATAGATTTTATTTGTTAGTTCTTTGATTTCACTAATTAATTTAATATATTTTGGTATACTTTCCATAGGACATGATGATAATAATGAATCACTTAAGTTCATTAATAAGAATTGTAATTTCATGTGTTCTTCATCATTATAGATATAATAAATTCTTTCTTCTTCTGTCATATTCATTCCTCCTTTCTTTTTCATGAAGTTTTGCATATAAAAAAGCAAGACCTCATGAATGATTCATGAAAGTCTTGCCCAAATACAATGTATTTTTATGATACAGGATAACCGAGATGATGTATCATAACTTTTAAGGACTACTCCCTTTCAATGTATACATTATACCACATTTTACACTTTTTGTCAATTTTTTGTTCGTATTCTACTGTTATTATAGTCTATTTTGTCCAGATGAAACCTGGTCTTCATCAGCATTTGTATTTTGTTCTGACTTGTTTGGATGTAACGGATGTTCTTTTGCAAAATCTATTCTTAATTCTGCCATGTCTTCTCCTGTTAAGACATTATTTTTATCCTTTCTATTGATTACATAAGCCATAAATCCCTTGCAATAGTCTATATAGTCTTCCAATATAGCTGCTATTAAAGGATCTTTACTTTTATATTGATTTAGTATTTTATCTAGCATTTCATATTCTAATAAGAAATTCATTGTTTGTTTACTTCGCATATTTACTAGAATAAATTGATTTAGTTGCCAGATTAACGTCGTAATATAATGACCTGCTATGTGCATATTCTCACTTTCTAGTTGCATTCTATCTTCAACTGAAAATAATCTCATATATTCTTCAACTTCTGTTGTTTTTTGGGTTTGTATTTCTTCTTGTTTAGGTGGATATATCCAAACTCTATTTGGATTAATTGATCCTAGCTGAAATTTTCTATCAAGCCATTCCGTTGCAATGAGTTTTTTTGTTATTCTTATTTTCTCTTCTTCTTCTTTACTTGCTATATTGGAATCGAATATATTACGATCAACACTTATGACAAAAAACTTACCTAGTTCTTTTGGAACTTTTAAATATCGATTTTCATTATATTGGTTTAATAGTTTTAGATTGGTTTTTAAATCTTTTAATTCTAAATAAATTTGTTCTTTTTCTTTGTCACTTATATCTTCTTTTAATAAATCTTTCTCTAAATCATTTATTCGGCTTTCCCAATTCTCTATTAATTTTTCTACAAGGAATTCATTCCAATCTTTGTTCTTGAATAGTTTATATGGCTGTTCTGTAGTTATTGATCGTTTTCCTTCTTCTGCATGGTTTATAATAACATTGTTTTCTGAAATCGTTATTTCTTTTATCTCTTTTTTGATTTTGTGCTGTTTCTTATCAAAGATACATGCTAATTCGCTACAATCTGAGACAAGGTAGTTTTCTATTGCTATTCTTGCTGCTTTATGCAAACTATTTATCACTTTAATGATATTAGAATCTAACACAATTGGATCTTTAATATCAAAGCAAAAATATTCGTTTAATAACTCCACAAAGCTTTTACCAGGAGTTGCTATAATATCAAAAGATGGTTCTTTATAAGGGGATGTTGGATAAATTCCTAAACATCTTTGATTTAAAATATCTACTTTATCAGCATCTGTTGTAATTAATAATGGATATGTCATGAAGAAATGAATCATTTCCATATTCTCTGTTTTACCTAGAATACTATTCTTATCGTCAGTAGAGTCACCACTAGTAGAGCTTTGTGCATCAGGGAAACTTTGAGCAGCAGTAGGTCTTGAGGAATGATATGCTTTGAAGTCTGCTTGCATAGCTCTTGCAATATCAAAATCTTGTAGGTTATGCAACATCTGTTTTATTTCTTCAGAAGATACTTCTTCTATTTGTTTCAATTTATCCTGAGTTATTTTACCTCTGAGATTCTTACTTAGATCTCTTATTATTTTCATAATTCTTTCTACTGCATCATTTTCTCTTTCATCTATATTTAAAGGTGTTTCTTCATTTGGATGATTTGTACCTTCTATAACATCTTTTCTAAATTCCCTAACTATTGTTTCAATTCTTTCTTGAGCTTCTTCTAGCTTTTTTGTTATTTCGCTCTTAGATTTGTCTAACAAGAATCCTTCATCATCTACTAAAGTAATATCTATTTTTTTAGATAAAGAATCTTTTATTCTTTCTCGTAGTTTTTTTTCTTGCTCATCTGAAATCATTAACGAAATCTCTAATGGTTCTGTTTCTGTTAAATCATTATGTTCTTGAATTACATTGGCTTGGGAGTATTGTAGGTTCTCTTTGATTCCATTATTCATCTCGTCATCCATTTCGTCATCCATGTCATCATCCATGTCGTCACCTATGATTCTAGAGATGAATTGTTTCATGAATTGTAGTTCTTCTTGACGTATCTCTCTCTCTGTTTCATATGCCATAGCTCTTGAAGAAGAGTATAATGCATTAATATACTTATAAACATATTGTAACTCTTCTGTAAAATCATTACCAGAGCCCATAATATCTGTTATACTAAATATAGAATCAAATTCAGGCATATCTTTGTTTGAGATTTGATGAAAACGTACAACAAGTGCTACTATAGCATTCAATACAAACTCTTTGCGTGCTTCTTCAGTTTCTAATTCTTGACTTTGGAATACTAGGGAACTTGCCAAAGCAAAATAGTATCCTGCACAAGCATGATCGAAACTACCTTCTTCTTCGATATCTCTTGCTATTTTTTCTTCGTCAGACATGATTGCATCTTTAAATGTATTAAAATGGGCAGCTTGATAGAATCTTCCAACATCATGAAGAAGTGCTGAAGTTAATGTAATCGTCTTTAATAGTTGAGCTCTTTCAGACGAAGAATCTTGTTTGCTGGCTTCCATCATATGATCAAAATCATATTGTGCTATATAAACGACTCGTGCAGAATGGCCAAATTTAATTTGCATGTTATATAGTCTCATTATTTGAGCTAGAAACCATTGATCTTCAATTGAATTTGGTTGGTTATTTTCATAACGATTGATGATATTAATTAATCTTTCTATAATATTTATTTTATCTCCTTCTAAATCTACACCCATCATATTGAAAAATGGGATATATATATTTTGAAAAAGATTACTTAAGAAATCACTTGTTTCTATTTTCGGAAAAATTTCTAGTTCTATTGCTTCTCTTCTTAGTCTTTCTATTCCTAACCTTAAAATTTTTTGCTGCTCTTTTGCTTTTGCTATTTCACTTGTTCGATATTCTTCAGATATCATATCATTTGATATTAGGTCATTTATTCTCTTCTCGACTTCTGCCAATCTTTTTTTTGCTTCTTCAATTATTTTGAAAGTATATTCAAATGATGATTGTGTTAGTTTATCTAATAACTTTTGTAATTTCTCTTTCTTTTCGCTTGAATCTACTTCTTCTATTTTTTTTGTTATACTTTGAATAGCTTTTTCTTTTTTTTCTTGTAATTTTTTCCATAGTTCAGCTATGTTCTTTTTTGCTTCTGTTAGTTGCTCTATCGCTTCTTCCATCTCACTTGCTCGATATTCTTCTGATATCATATCATTTGATTGCAATTCATTTATTTTGTTTGTTGCTTCTGTTATTTTGTCTTGTTCTTCTTCTATTTTTTTGAAAATACATTCTCCTATAATATTTCCATTTATTTGCTTTATGACTTCTTTTATTTCTGCTTCATCCACTTCCTGTGTTTTTTGTTTAAAGAATGGAGAATATTGTTGTTGTTCTTTTGGTGTTTTACCTTCTGATTCTTTAATACTTTGTTCTGCTATTTCTTTCAATTCTTTCTTACATGATTCATAGTATTCTTCTAGTATACTCCATGCATACCCAATACTTTCATCACTTTCACCAATTGCTTGTAGCCATTCTATTGCTGCTGCTTCATCTGCTCCCATTATTCTTATTGCTTCTTGGTCAATTTTAGCAGAACTACTTGATGATAATTGTTCCATAATCTTATTGTTCATATCATCATTTGTCATGCATTATACACCTCCTTTTCAAGATTTTCATATAATTTTGTTGCTTCTTCATAAAACATTTCTAAAAATTTTATCTTGTTCATTAATACTCCATTTCTATAATTATCTTCCTGAGCAAATGCTTTTGGAAGTGTCATTCTTGCTTTTTTTAAACTTTCTAGGAAGTCAGTATTCCTTTCTAAATTACGATATACTTTTATAGCATCTGATGATGAAAAAGTAGTTTCTTGATTTTTAGAAAGTTCTTCTATCATTAAAAACAATCCTGATTTATGAATAATATCTATCCATCTTTTTAAAGCAAAAAATTGTTCTTCATATTCTTCTTTTGATTGAATATCTTGAATCCAAGAAAATAAATTTATTTTTATTTTTTTTATGTTTTCATATTGTATATCATCCGTTAGGACATATTTTGTCATTGCATATATAGCATCTTCTCCTATTTGATGCTTCCATTCAAGTAGATTATTCATTACTTTATCCTCCTATTTCTTTTTTATTTTAATTCTACTTTATTTTCTTCTGCATGCTCAACCATCTCTTCTGCATGAAATGTTATTCCCATTAAGTTTCTTCCTTCTCTATCTGTTGGAACTCCGTCTACTCTAGAATGATAACTTCTGGCATTTGAAAAATAATTTTCATCAAACAAGGTATTATTTGGATCAAAATAGATGTGATCTGTTGAGACTCCGCTTGCTATTATTTGATCATAAACTTTGTCTCCATAGTGAATGATAAACTTTCCATCGATTTCTTCTATATATCCTTGCCATTCTTCACGAATTCCAATAATATTTCCTTCTTCATCTTTTAATGCTGCGAATGGTGGCATTGTATCATAAGTCCATCCATCCATAGCAAAGGCGCCTACATATACTTCAATGTCTTCTATATTGGAACCGAAATGTTCTTGCATGTATTGAATAGATGATCCAATTAAGTCTTCTGTTGTTCGAGAAGCATCTGAATGAGTTAGACCAATTACTTCTCTTTTTGGATCATAGAATCTTACTACAGCACAATCTGCTGCTGGAAATACTAGGGAAACACTTCTTCCAAATTCTTTTAAAATTCTATCATGAGTTTCTTTTGTCATAAAAATGGTATTGTATCTTTTATCGATATTCCAAATAGTTCCTTGTTTTCGATAGATTTCACTGTTGTAATATTCTACGAATTCTTCATATGTTATTTCATGGCATTCTTCTATTAATTTATCTTTTGCTGGTTGATCTGGCATGGCTAAATCATCTAATCCTACACTGCTTGCATTTCCCATCAAATATCTGATACGGATCATAGCTTCTTTCATTTCTTCTGGAAAGAATCTTGGTGCTGTATTCCAACTGTAAATATGTGTTCCTGTTGTTCTCTTGGTTAAGGTAAATGGTACAGCTGTATGTGTTCTTAAATATTCTAAATTAACTTCTAATTCATTTATTGGATTTTTCATACTATTCTCCTCCTAATATAATTTTGATCCTGCTGGAATTGTATCGTCTACTATCATTAGATTTAATCTTTCTTCTCCATCAACATTATGAACTGCAGACATAAGCATTCCACACGAATCGATTCCCATCATATTTCTTGGTGGTAAATTCAGAATGGCAATAACTTTCTTTCCTACTAATTCTTCTGGTTCATAGTAGGAATGGATTCCACTTAAAATAATTCTTTCTTCTTCTGTTCCATCATCTAATACGAATTTTAATAGTTTTTTGCTTTTAGGAACTGCTTCACATTCCTTAATATGAACTACTCTAAAGTCTGATTTAGAAAAGGTATCAAAATCTACATATTCTTTTGTTAATGGTTCTAATTCAATCATTTCTTCCATTTTGATTCTCCTATTCATTATTTTCATTTAATTCTTCTATTGATTTTTTTAATATACTAATAGAATTTTTTAGTTTTTCTGTTTCATTTTCTGTTAAATTAAAATGTATCTTTTTCTCTGCTCCGTTTTTATTGATAATACTTGGTAAGCCAATATAAATATCATTTGTTGGATCATAAGTAGAAACTACCATAACAGTATTCTCATCCCCTAAAATAGCATTGGTAATCCTAACTAAACACATTCCAATTCCATAATAGGTTGCTCCTTTTGCTTTAATGATTTTATATGCAGCATCTTTTACTTCATCTTGAATTTCTTCTTGATCTTCTTTTGTTATAAAATCTGTAATAGGTTGAAGTGCTACATTGACATTACTCCATGGAATGAATTCAGAATCTCCATGTTCTCCTATGACATAACCATGTACATTGGATGGAGATACTCCTATTTTGCTTGCTACTAAGTATTTTAATCTTGCTGTATCTAGTGTTGTTCCACTTCCTATTACTCTTTCTTTTGGTAAATTAGAATATTGTTGTGTTAAATAAGTCATGATATCGACTGGATTGGTAGCAATTAAGAAGACTCCATCGAATCCATTTGACATTACTTCTGTAATGATACTTTTAAAAATGGAAGCATTTTTCTTTAATAAGTCTAGTCTTGTTTCTCCTTCTTTTTGATTTACTCCTGCTGCTAGAACAATTAAAGAGGCATCCCTGCAGTCTGAATATTCTCCTACTTTTATTTTCATTTTAGATGGAGAAAATGCTAGACAATGATTTAGGTCCATTACTTCTCCTTCTACTCGTTCTTTATTTAAATCGATTAAAGCTAATTCGTTGACATAAGTTCTTTGATTTAATAAAGCATAAGCATAACTCATGCCAACATTTCCACATCCTATGATGACTACTTTTTTATTTTTCATATTATCTCCTTTTACATTAAATTCTTTATTGCCCAATTATAGACAGATTTTGAAACGGTTCCTCTAGTATCTCCATCTACATGAAAATTAAATCCTAATAGTGCGATATAATATCTTTTTCCTTTATGATTAAATCCCCATATTCCATGCTTATAAGCTTGAGTTCCACTTTTAATATAGAATAAACCATTATTATTTCTTCCTCCAATTCCGGAAGCGAAGTACTCATCTTTCATAGCAACTGTTGTTACTAGTACTAAATCACTTGCTGTTATTCCAAATGTTCCCTTTGAAATACCATTTCCATCAAATTCTCCCCATCTATTGGCTCCATAGTTATAGTTTACTCCACTAGAACTAACTAGCTTTGTTCTTTTACAACCTACTTCCATTAAATATTCATTGATTTTATCCATTCCTTTATTATAAGCATCTGCATCTGATGATGTATTATAATATTTTTTTCCGATAGCAATCGCTATATTAGCCGTTGTTATGTTTGATGAACCTGGGAAATCTTTTGTAGCTGCCTGGGAAACTGTTAATCTTTGGCCTACTTTTACGTCTGGGTCTCCCATATATGGCATATTTTGAGCATACTGTGTACTGATAATAATATCTTGAGTTGGATCTAGTAGTTTTACCGCAGCTAGTCCTGTAAATACTTTCGTGGTAGATCCTCCTTCTCTTAATAAGTCCGGATCTTTTTCTGCTAAAATATTTCCATTATCATCTGCTATTACGACACTTAAATTACTATGGGGAGCTCCTGCTAATACTGATGATGGAATGCTTTTAGCATTTGTATTGTTCATACTAACTCCAGAGCCACCTTTTTCATAATCGGAAGCATTTCCATAAATTTTTTGTTTTTCTTTTCCACTAATATCAATATAATCTGTTCCTATTGATATTTGTCCTGAAACGTTATTCCAACAATAACTTATATTATTAGTTTCTCCTAATAATAGCATAATTGCATTTACAATAACTGGAACAAAGAATACAATTGCTGCAGCTAAGAATTGATTAATTATTTTTTTGATACCATTTTTTTCTTCTGGATTTTTGACTAATTTTATAAATGAAATTGTTCCAAATACTATTAATAATATTGGTACAAATATTTGTATCAATGTCATAATATTTTTTACAATAGTTAGTATTGCACTCAATGTTGTATCATCACAATTATTCATAATTCTTTTCCTTCTTTTATTTTATTAAATTAGTAATGGCCCAATTATGTAAATCATTTACTACTTTATATTTATCATCTCCAGCATCGCAATTGATTCCTAATTGTGAGATATAATATCTTTTCCCTTTATAATTAAATCCCCATATTCCGTGACATTGATATCCAGTACCACTTTTTACAAAGAATAATCCTTCATTATTTCTTCCTCTAATTCCAGATGAAAAATATTCTTCTTTCATTGCTTCTATGGTTACTATTGCTAGGTCATTTGCTGTATGTCCATCTTCACATCCATCTCTTGGTAATCCATTTGGAAAAAATCTCATATGACCTTTTGGATAAAAATCTAGGCCACTAGTATTTCCTAAATGAGTATCAGCAAGATTCATATCGCTATAAAATTCATTTATTTTTTTCATTCCTTTATGAAAAGCATCTTCATCTGATGAACAATTATAATACTTTCTTCCTACTGCAACAGCGATATCTGTTGCTGTTGTATTAGAAGATCCTGGAAAATTATAGGTAGCTGCTTTTGGAATAGAAAACTTATTTCCAACTCCAATAGGGGCTCCATTCCATTTTCCAACTGCATCTACTGCAAATTGTGTTCCTGTTATTACATCTGTTTCTGGGTCTAGTAGTTTAATAGCTGCATATCCTGCAAAGACTTTGGTGGTGGAACCTCCTTCTCTTCTAACTAGTGCTTTTCTTTCAGCAAGAACATAACCTTCTTCATCTGTTATCACGATACTTGGATCACTATGTGTGGCATTTTTTAATACATCATTTGGTACTTCTACTGCATTACTATAGTTTAGATGTACTCCCCCTATTTCATAATCTTCTGCATTTGGTAGAATTTTGTTTTTTTCTTTACCATTAATTTGTATATATTCTGCATTATTTGATATTCTGTCATTTGCATTTATCCAACACTTACTAATATCATTTCCATCTCCTAGCATCATCATAACTGTATTTACAATAACTGGAATAAAGAATATGATTGCTGCTGCTAGAAACTGATTGATTATTTTTTTGATACCATTTTTTTCTTCTGGATTTTTGACTAGTTTTATAAGTGAAATTGTAGCAAATATCATTAATAGTATTGGTATAATGATTTGTATCAGTAACAAAATATTTTTTACGATGCTTAAAACTGATTGCAGAGAAGAATCGTTACAAGTAGTTACTATTTCATTCATACAATATACTCCTCTATTGTATTATATCATATTTATTCATTTCTTTCTTTGAATGTGTAAAAAAGATTGTCAACTGACAATCCTTTTTATTTTATATGTTCTCTTATTTTCTCAATATAATTTTTTGTAACAGGAGATAAATTATCTGGAAGCTTATGAATTGGAATCCATTCTAATTTTTTTGATTCATCATCATTAATTTTTAAGGTACCATGATATTTTCTTATTTCACAGAGAACTGATACTACATATAATTCATCTCCATTTGGATATTTTCTGTATGTTTTTTCTCCGGAGAAGATATCTAATATTTTAATATCATCCATTTCTAGATTTGTTTCTTCTTTTAATTCTCTTCTTGCTGCTTCTTCTATTGATTCATTTAATTCTAATGTTCCTCCTGGAAAATCCCAAGAATTAAAATCACTTCTCAATTGCATTAATATTTCATTTTTATCATTATATACTAATAACCATGTTCCTGCTGTTAAGAGTGGTCTATGTCCTACGTATTTTCGAATACTTTCTAGATAGTTTTCTTCTTTCATATTATCCTCTTATAATTTGTTATATTCTTCATCTGTTACTGGTTCACACCATTCATTACTCGTATTTTCTCCTGGTACTTCTACTGCTATATGGGAAAACCATGAATCTTTTTTTGCTCCATGCCAGTGTTTTACATTGGCTGGTATTGTTATGACTTTTCCTGGTGTAAGTGATACTGCTGCTTTTCCTTCTTCTTGATACCATCCTTCTCCTGCTATACAAATCAAGACTTGTCCTCCACCTTTTGTTGCATGATGAATATGCCAATTATTTCTACAAGAGGGTTCAAATGTAACGTTAAATAAACTAAAATTAATATCATCTAATTTTGCTAAAGGATTTAGATAACTTTTTCCTATAAAGTATTGTCCAGCTGGGTTATCCTCTCCTTGTCCAAATACATTGATTTTATCAAATTCTTCTTTATTCATCACCATACACCTCCTCAATCATTGGAAATGTTGACCATGCTTTTGGCCAACCACAATAGAAAGCAAGTTGGGTAATGGCTTCTACTACTTCCTCTTTTTTTAATCCATGTTCTTTTCCCATGATTAAATGTGACTTCAATTGAGGATATAAACCCGCTGAGAATAATGCAGATATCGTTATTAAACTTCTATCCCTAGGAGATAATTGTTCTTCTCTAGACCATACTTCTCCAAATAATACATCATCATTTAATCTTGCAAATTCTGGGGCAAGATTTCCCAATCTTTCTTTTCCGGCTGTTTGCTTTTTCATACTATCTCTCCTTTAAAATTCAATTATTTTTGGTTCTTCTGTAAAAGAAGAAAATGTAGCGATAGCATCTTCAAAATACAATACTATCGTATTCTCATCTAATTCATTATACATATCTCTTAAATTTGGATTCTTATCTAACATATCTTTTTTTGCTTCTACTCTATTATCTTCTATCAGTTTTCCAGATACTCTTAACCAAGTTCCTTCTTTAAATGCACATATTTCTACTTGATTATTCTTTTCAATTTGCTTATATACTTCTTTTTTCTTTCCTGTTTGAATATATAAGTGATTTTCAAATATTTCTGCTGTTCCGAATGGTCTTACTCTTGGTTGATTTCCATCAATAGTAGCAAGATAATAGATTCCACATTTTTTTAGAAATTCTTGTACTTCTTTCATTTTTTTCCTTTCTATTATCTATTGATTTTAATCTATAAAATGGTCTTTTTCTAATGTTGATTCACAATAATGACAACGATACACTTTATCTTTTTTATTTGTTAAATTAAATATTTGATCTAAGTTTCTTTCTGTTGAAGTGATACACCTAGGATTATTGCATTTACATACATTCATTAAAACTTCTGGTAGTTGTAATTTTTTCTTTTCTATGATTTTATCTTTTTTTACAATATTTACTGTTGCTTTCGGATCAATATAAGCAATTTTATCTAGATTAATATCAATTAATTGTCCTATTTTTATTAGGTCTTTTGTTTTCATCTTTTTACTTTTTGCATTGGTAATTAATGCTACTTGACAATCAAGTTTTTCTAAATTTAATAATCGATATATTTTAATGGCATTTCCTGGAGTAATATGGTCAATGACATAGCCATCTTTTATGGTATCAATATTCATTCTCTTCCCTCCAAACATTTTAGTATTAAAGCCATTCTTATATAAACTCCATTATAAGCTTGTTCAAAGTAGGTTGCTCTATCATCATCATCTACTTCTGTAGCAATTTCATTGACTCTTGGTAGTGGATGCATGATGCACAAGTCTTTCTTGGCAGTACTAAGTTTCTTTTTATCTAGAATATAATAATCTTTTAATCTTAAATAATCTTCTTCGTTAAAGAACCTTTCTCTTTGTACTCTTGTCATATACAGAATATCTAATTCTTTCATGTATTCTTCCATACTATCTGTCTCTATGTATTCTACTTTATTCTTCTCTAATACTTCTTTGGTAATGTATTCTGGAAGTCGTAACTCTTTTGGTGATATTAAGATAAATTTAATATTTTTATATCTTACCATAGCTGAAATTAAGGAATGAATGGTTCTTCCAAATTTTAAGTCTCCACATAAGCCAATTGTTAGATTATCTAATCTTCCTTTCTTTCTGCTAATCGTCAGTAAATCTGTTAATGTTTGAGTAGGATGATTGTGTCCTCCATCACCTGCATTAATAATTGGAATAAAGGACTTTTTAGCTGCTACCATTGGTGCTCCTTCTTTTGGATGACGCATCGCTATGATATCAGCATATCCACTAACGGTTTCAATCGTATCTGCTAGAGTTTCTCCTTTGGCAGTAGATGATGATGCTGCCTCTGAAAATCCTAATACCTTTCCTCCTAGCCTTAACATTGCTGATTCAAAACTTAATCTTGTTCTAGTACTTGGTTCAAAAAATAAAGTAGCCAATATCTTCCCATCACATTTATGAGCATATGCTTCTTTGTGAAGAATAATATCATTGGCTACTTTAATTAAATCATCTATTTCTTTTGTTGATAAATCTCTAATATCAATTAAATTTTTTGTTTTTTCTTTTGTCATTCTATCTCCTCCTTATTGTCTATTTTATCATGAGGAGAAATATTCTGTCTATTATTATTTTTGCAAAGACGTCGTTATAACTGGTTCTGCTTCATTTTCACTAAAAAAGGTATCAAATTCTCGTGCTACTTCTCTTTCTCTTTCTAGTCTAGCTCTTTCTTGGCGATTTGATTCTTGATGTTCTCTTGCTTTTTGTTCTTGTCTTTTTATCTCTTCTAATTTTTTTAATACAGCTTGTCTAATTTTTTCTTCTTCCATGTGAATTTTTTCAGATTGGCTCATAGCATCTTCATAATAACGGTCCATAACTAGTGCATTTACTTTTTCAAAGTATTGGTTGATTCCTAAAACAGAAGCTTGTTTTAATTCTGCTATTTTAGTTTCTATTTCTTGTTTTCTTGGAACAGTATATTGTAAAATACTTTCTTGGATTTCTGGGGTTAGAGACTCTAGTACTGGAAATATTTCATCTGTTATTGGTACTTCTGTTAAGTATAATTCAAAATCTTGGTGATTTAAGTTTTCTGTTACTTTTGTAATTTCCACTGCTCTTATTCCTAATGGATGTTGCTGCAATGATTCATGTTGCTTTCTTGCTTCTTGTTCAGTAGATTGTGTTACAGTATTTAGTACTAAATCTGATTTTGTTGGAATTACAAAGATTTCTTCCGTAATCAAATCTTTAAATTGTCCATTACCAAGATATTCTACAACAGTCCATAAATCTGCAAGTTCACCCAATATGCTTTTTGTATCTAGACCAGTCTCATCTACTCTGCTTCTCTTTGAACTAGAAACCATATTATATCCTGCAGGTGGAAAAGATGATTGAGTAGAAACCCTTACTCCATTAATTGAACTAGTAATATCACTATACCGTATTGCAAATCTTTGTCCTACTTCTGCTAAAGATAAATTTGGAAGTTGTTCATATTCACTTAAATCTGGTTCAGCTGGTGCTTTTGGCATTGGTATAACATCTCCTAGCCAACGTGTAAAAAAGCTAGATGTAGCTTCGCGATATCTCTGTAATTTTTCTTGATATACTCTTAATCTTTCTTGATAGTCTCTTAATATACTTTCTCTTTTTTGTTCCATTTCTTCAATATATGATAAGTATTGATCTTTAAAGTCTTTAAAATCTCTTGCCATTTTTCTATCCTCCTATTTTTAGTTTATCATAGAAGTTTTTCTCTTTCAATGATTTTTCTATTAAAAAAAAAGAAAAGTGTTTACAAATTATGATTCTCTTAACACTTTTCTTTGTTTCCTTACTAATGTTTTTTCCCCTTTTGGAATTATTACTTTTTGATGATAACGTATCATTTCTGGATTTTTAATTCTTCCATAGTTTTGATAGATGGCATCAATTTCCTTTGTGTCAAGCAATAATCCTAATTCGCTATTCATTTCTTCTATAAACTTCTTTGCTCGTTTATAACCCATTTCTGGAGTATTTGAAGCATAAAGTATTTTTAATGCTGTTAATTTTAAAAGTCGATGTCTTAATTCTATTAGAAAATGATTATTTTCTATAACATTTTCTAGTTCATGATAATCAAATCTAGATGGATTTTCTTTTAGATATTGATATATTGTTTCAATGTTTTGATTTACAAAAGAAGTTATTCTACTATCTATTATTCTTCCTGTATCTGGCTCTACTAAGATAGGGTAATTTTTCCTATCATCTTCCTTATCATATAGATTGAATCCTATCCAACATTTTGCTACCTTTCTTCCATTCTCTATCTCTCTATAATTACCTGATGCATTTCCTGTCATTCCATACTCACAATCCATTATAATTAGTTGTTTTAACGGTAGTCTTATTAGCATTTCTTCTACTCCAATATTGGAATGATTCATCGTTCTTAAACGCTCTCCCCATGGATTATTTGGATATGGTTCTAATAAATAATCTGGATATTTTAATTGATACCAATTTGTTAAGGTATCTATTAGCATTTGAAAATCTTCTAAATTTATATGATAACTTAGTTTTGCTCCATTTTGTATGGATAAATAATACCATTTTAAGAAATCTTCATTGTTTTTTACTTCATATTTTTTTCTGTCTCTTTTATAATAATTTCTTTCTACTATATTCATAGTAAACCCTCCCAGTTGTTATTATAACACAACTAAAATAGAAGGAAAGATTTTTCTATCCTTCTATTATTTAATATCATTATATAACATAGCTTTTTTTAATGATTTAGAATCTCCTCCTAGTTTTTCTAAGAGCATGTAGGCAAATGGAAACGTTGTTGCTGGTCCTCTACTAGTAATGATATTATCATCCACTACTACTATCTCATCATCTACGTAATTTGATTTCTTTAATATTTCTTTGTATTTTTCATTTGGATAAGAAGTGACTTTTCTGTTTGTAATGATTCCTGCTTTTTCTAATACTTGTGGTGCTGCACAGATAGCAGCAATCCATTTTTTCTTTTCATTAAAATCTTTTACCCAATTGATTACTTCTTTTTCATCTCTTAAATTGTCTGCTCCTGGTTGTCCTCCTGGTAATACTATCATGTCATAGGTATCTTTTTTGATTTCTTTTATCGTATAGTCTGATTTTATTGTTATTTGATGACTTCCTGTTACCATTTCTTCTCCTATTGATATTATGTCACAGATGATATTCCCTCTTCTTAATATATCTACAACCAATAGTGCTTCTCCTTCTTCAAAACCATTGGCTAATAAAATTGCTACTTTTTTATTCATATTCTTTCTCCTACTCATTATTTCCTATTATGAAAAATACCATATAATCTTTAAATTCTATCCAATATAGATTATCTACTATATAAAAGGGAGAATTAGCCCCTTCACTTCCACTCATTTTATATAATAGTTTATTATTTTTTGTTGTAGTTATTTTTATTGGTTCCCCTATATGAAAGTTAATCCAATAATGAATGGATTCTAATAATTTTTGATCTTTTCCTAATAATTCTTGTAGTAAATCCATGAATGATATTTTAACTTCTTCCCATTCATATTCTTCGTTTGGTACATGATAATCTTTTAATAGATTAGATAGTGCATTTTCTTTTTGATAACATTCTACTTCAATGTATGATGGCCCAATCCAGGTAGATAATGAAGATGCTAAATTCATGATACCAGATAAATAATTACTTAGTCTTGTTTGAACCATAGAAAGCTCCTTTCTTTTCTGTATGTTTCATTGCCATTTCTATACTAATTCATTATTCAAATGCTTCTGCTACTTTTTCTAGTAAATCTCTTATTTTTAGGTGTTGTGGACATACTCTTTCACATTTTCCACATTTGATACAATCGCTTGCTTTACCATTGGTCTTTGTATGTATTCCATAATAATAACTAGAGTTCCAATCATGAAATTGTTCTTTCGCGTTGTAGCAAGCAAATAAGTCAGGAATGGAGATATTTTTTGGACATCCATCTGTACAATATCTACAAGCAGTACATGGAATTCCATTTAGTTTTTTTAATTCTTCTACTACTTGTTCTATTGCTTCATACTCTTCTTTATTTAATGGTTCAAAATTTTCCATATAGCTGGTATTATCTTTTAATTGCTCTAGATTACTCATTCCAGATAAAACCATTTTTACTCCTTCTAGAGATGCTGCGAAACGAATTGCATAGCTTGCATAACTGAGCTTTTTATCAGAATTGCATTCATCAAATATCTTTTTAGCACTATCTGGAAGGTTAACTAGATTTCCTCCTTTTACGGGTTCCATAATTAAAACTGGTTTTTCATATTTTCTACATACTTCATAGCATTTTTCACTTTGAACACTTGCATCTTTATAGTCTAAATAATTTAATTGTATTTGTACAATCTCTATTTCTGGATGTTCTTTTAGTATTTGTTCTAAGACTTCTGCAGTATCATGAAAAGAAATTCCAAGGTGTTTGATTTTTCCTTCTTCTTTCAATTCTTGTGCTATTTTATATGCTTCGCATTTCGTAAAATGCTTATAATTATCTCTATCTTGAGCATGCATTAAGTAATAATCAAAATAATCTACTCCACATAGTTTTAATTGTTCTTCAAAGAATGGTTTTATATCTTCTTTTTTATTAAAATATGATTTTGTTAGTTTATTGGTTAAGATATAATCTTCTCTTTTATATCTTTTGGTAAGACAATCTCTAATTGCTGTTTCGCTTTTTCCTCCTAAATAACCATGAGCCGTATCAAAATAATTGAATCCTTTTTCTATAAAATAATCAATCATTTGATTAAATTCATCATACTCTACTTTTCCATTTTTCATTGGAAGTCTCATACATCCAAATCCTAATTTCTTTTCCATTTTCTTTACTCCTTTTTTTTATTAATAAAATAACATTATTGTTGAAATTGTAACTAAGAATTGACATATTACATTACAAATTTCTATTAACCAGTGTACTTTTGGTTTCTTTAAATTAGCTTTCATTCCTACTCCACATAAGAATATAAATAAAATAATTGCTATACCATATAATATGATTGGAAGAATCATTCTTTCTCTCATTGCTTCTGTGATTAAGGAAGTATAGATCAATAAGTATCCGATTGCTCCTATTAATACTGCTATTGTATTGACTTTTTTTGTCTTATAATAGATTAGTAATAGAAATAATAGATAGATTAGTACTAGTATACTCCATACAATAATTGGTATTTTTAGAGTGTATTTCATTAATGTTATTCCAGTTAGAAAGAGACCTGTATTTACGAGGAATACTAAACTAACAGGCATTCTAAATTTTATTATTTTTAATCCTACTAGTACTTTTCCAGTTGGAATGATAAATCCAAATATTAAAGACATGATGATTCCTATTACTAGAAGATAATACCAATTTGGAGTCATTCTATTTTGTAAATGAGTGATTAATACTATCGATGTTATTGTATATAGAATAGGATTGCCATAATCTAATAATCCTAATGGTACGGAAAATTGATTCATTTTTTCTTCTTTCATTTTATACTCCTTTTAAACGTTTGAATAAAATGATTGATATCTTTTTTCTTTTCTGTTGTTTCTTTCTCTTTGGGATCAATTAGAATTAATTCTTTTTGAAATTCTTTTATTCCAATATATTCTTTTAATTTCTCTATTGCTTTTTTTGCTCCTCCTCCGCTATAACAGATTATGACAGATATCTTTTTTTCTTTTAACTTTTCTTTATTTTCTTTTATAAAGGTTCTAATTGGTGGTGCAAAAGAACTTGCCCAAACAGGAGTTCCAATGATAATTTCATCATACTGGCTTGCATCAAAATGATATTCTTCTAGAGTTGGAGTTTCTTTCATAACAGAGCTTTTTCCTCCCCAGAAAAATTTTTTAAATCCTTTCTTTGGGTAATCTTTCTTTGGAATGATAGGCATTAAATCAACATCTAATTCTTTTTCTATCTTTTTTACAACATATTCTACATTTCCCGACATAGAATAATATATGACTGCTATTTTATTCATAAAATCTCCTTTTACTTTCTTATAGTATATCATTTTTTACCCAGAAAAAATCAGAAAAAATCTGATTTATTGTTTGATTAGGATATTATCTCCATTTGAATATACAGAAATACTACCATTTTTTGTTAAATAGGGTTTCATTTGGAATGATTTTATTACATTCATTGTTTCTTCTTCACACCCTTCACTATTCGAACATGTTATTACTCCATATTTTGGATTTATTTCTTCTAATAAGTTATCTAGACGCTTTAAATAATTTCCATGATAAGGTATTTTTATGAAATCATAGGTAGCATTATTTTCTTTTAAAAAGTCTTTTATTCTAGCGTTTTCACTATCTCCCATAAATAAGAAGCTATTATTATTGTATATGATAGAAACAATTAAGGATGAATTATTGCTTTCATTTTTTTCATAGATAGTTTCTGGTCCATTTACATTGATTTTTAATTTTTCAAAAGAAATTTTAGTATCTCCTGAGACGGTTGTTGGAGTAATATTTTTTTTCTCTAGGGAGTTTAAATAATTCTGATAGTAAGTACTATCTTTTGGACTATTACTTTGTAGGACTTCTCCTATTTCTATATTATCAATAATGCTACTAGCACTTCCTACATGATCTTTGTCAAAGTGAGTAATGATTAAGTATTCTAATCTTTTAATATTATTATTTTCAAAGTAATTTAATATTTCTTTTGATAAAGATTCTTCTCCTGTGTCGATCATGATATATTTTTCATTTTTAGATATTAGAATAGCATCTGCTTTTCCTGCATTAAAGAAGTATATTTTTAAGTCATAATCACTACTAATCTTTTCATTTTTATATAGAAAGAAAAGAATAATAGCAATGAATAATCCTACTATAACCATAATAATAATATCTTTTTTCATCTTACACCATATCCTCTTCTTTCACCTTGTCCACCTCTTCCACCACCCATCATTTGATTGGTGATTTCTGTTGATTCTTCTCCATTTATGATCATTGTTCCACCAGAATATTTTGCTTCTCCGTCATAATCGAATGGTGAATTAGCTGTAATGTTGATGGTTCCTCCTTTGATATAGATATTGCCATTTGAATCGATAGCATCGGTATCACCTGAACCCATTTTAATGGTTAATGTTCCACCACTTATTTCTATTGTAGGTGTATACTTGCTTGATTTATTTCCAGCATTGATTCCATCGTCTGATGCATTTATCGTTGTTTCTCCGTTATTTATTTTTACATAAGTTGCTTCGATTCCTTCTCCTGCATCTAACGTTAATTCTCCACCATTTATTTCGACTAATCCATCGGCATGAATGGCATCATCCTTACTATTAATCATTATTTCACCTTTATTTATGGTAATATTTTCATTCGAATGAATTCCATCATCGGCTGAGTTAATTTCATACTTACCTCCATCTATTGTTAATTGTTTTTCTGCTTTTAATCCTTTTGCTGATACATTATTGGTATCTGTTGTTGTTATAATGAAGGTACCATCTGTAATGGATAGGTTTGTTTCTGCTTGAATCGCATCTTCTTTACTAGTAATTTTAAAATTTCCATTTTGAATGGTTATTACTCCTTTATCACTCTCTTCCATATTGGTTGATTGTATTCCATCTCCTCCTGAAGTAATGGTAAAGTCTCCATTTTCTATGGTTACCTCATCTTTTCCTTTCAGTGCATCATCATCTGATTTGATTGTATACGTTCCACTTTTTATTATTAAACGGTCTTTTGATACAATACCATCATAATTTGAAGTTAATGTTAAGTTTCCATCTCCTGATAGAATTAAATCTTCTTTTGAAAAAATAGCTCCTTCTAAGTTTTCTACTGTATTGGCAGAAATAGTATTATCTCCTTTTAAAACAATATTCACCTCATCGGCTTCTTCTATGTTTATTGCAGGTCCACTTTCACAAGTAATATTTGCATTGTCTAATACTAGTTCTATATCTTGAGTTGTATTTATAATAATACATTCATTGGTACCAGTAATTTCATGGGTACCTCCTTCTGTAATATTGGTAGTATTCTTGCTTTTAGTCGTTTTATTTGAAATTGTATTATCTGAATGCTTATTATTCATAGCAATCATCATACTGAATAATACTATTGTAATAACTAGTATAACGATTGCTGGTAACATTTGTTTTTTTCTTTTCAATTATCTTACTCTCCTTTCTTTAATCCCTAATGAATAGACTCCCTTATATTTTTCATTAATAAATAGCTGTACATATTTTTCATTCTTTGATAATGTTTCTGCTTTGGTAATTTTATAGTCATCTTGTTTTGGCATTCCAAATATTGAAATATGATTTTCTCTTTCGTTATGTCCTAGTGATTCCTTTATTAGAGAAAAACGATATTCTTGATCATCTTTTATTATCTTTAATGATCCTTTTGATTTTAACACTCTTTGAATAGAATCTATATCATTATCAAATAATTCTATATTCACATCTATTCTTCCATGATTATCATTTTCTTCTTTCATAATACTTAAAATCGGATAATTTGTAGTGACAAGAGAATAGATGTGATAAGTATGTTTATCATATATCATTATTTTTGTTTTATTGTCTTTTTCTAATAAGTTATCTGTTATTGATTGATTGATGGCTATTTTGATATGATTTGGTTTATATTGAATGGAAGGATTATATTTGGTAGATGATTCTATCATTGAATAATAGATGATATTGTCTTCTTCATCTATCATTAAATTGTAATCATTAAATGTTATGTTTTGAAATCTTAATTTGGTACTATTTTCTCTACTACTAATGATTTTATTCCATTTTTCTTTCGATACTATTAAATTCTGATATTTACTCTTTTTTGATAATAAGAATAATAATCCTATCATAGAGAATGTTAGTAACAAAATGATTCCTAAGAGTATTTTTCTTTTTTTGTTAGACAATGTCATCTGCATCATACTCAATAATAGAGTATTTAGTAACCTTTTTGTTATTTGATAATTCTTGTTTTAATCCTTCTATATCTTTTACTGTTAATTCTATTGCATAATCATATCCTTTATTTGTATAGTTTCTTGATTTAAATCGATTATTTATTTTTTGTTCTTTAAAATACTCTTTTAATTCTTGTTCTAGGTCTTTTTCACTACGTAGTATTAATACAATTGGTTGCCTTCCAAACTTTACATGTTCTAATACCACTAATACTATTGTAACGATAATAGAAGTTAAAACACCTACTTCAAATAGTTGACAACCACATACTATACCAATATAAACACTCCATAATAGATATAACATATCGGTTGGATCTTTAATAGCTGTTCTAAAACGAATAATTGCTAAGGCTCCTATAGTACCTAGTGTAATAATAATATTAGATTGTAGGCATAATATAATCGTTGATATAAAGAATGGTAATATGGTTATGGTAATATTAAATGATTTATTATAAAAAGAACGATGTGATATAAAGCGATATACAAAGAATTCGTATATTGCTAATAATAAAACCATCAATAATACCGAAATAATAGTTAATGTTGTAATACTCTCATTAGAGTATAGATTAATAATATTTTCAAATAATTCTATCATTTTCTCTCTCCTATCTCATATATGAATCAATGATTTTTCTACCATAATAATATTTTGAAAAAGAACTTTGTTGGAAGTTATAGGACTCTACTATATTTCTAATATAAGATGGTAAAATATCATCAAATTTAATTTCTAAAATATTTATTCCATTGGGATTAATATAATATTTTGAATAATCTCCTTCTAAGAATCTATCTAATTCGTATGATGCTGATATTTTCATATCGAATGTAATTCTGACATTTGTAGCTTCTTCTACATAGGCTATTCTTTCATAATCAATAATTACTTTTGGCTCATAGTGATATAGTAAGATATCTCGAGCAAGTTCTTTGATTTCTTTTTTCTTTGTACTATATACTAGTTCTGTGATATCTCCTTCTATAATTTTTTTATATTCTTCTTTTGTTAGATGACAGCTTTTTTTATGACATCTACTTTCTTTTTTTTCTTTTCTTTCTAACACTATATAATCTAATTCATTATTATAATATCGAATTCTCCATTTAAAGCGTTTGGAAAGACCAGCGTTTGTAGAATATAATCCGGAATCTTTATAATCATCAAAATATAAGGAATGAATAAGGTATCTACCATTTTTTGGAGTATGTGGATCTTTTTCTAATACTTCAGATATTCTGGAATGTAATAGAGATAGTTCTTGATTGGTTAAACGATATTTCCATTCATTCCGATATTTTTTCATTTCATCACCTACTTTCCTATAAGCCATTCTGCATCAATTATATCATATCTAAAATGCAGAACAAACTCTTATTTCCTTCCCTCTTATGAAAGATATTTTTCTCTTTCATGATTATTATTGTAAAAAAGAAAGATTAAAAGAACATTAAAAAAGAATAGTTTTCTATTCTTTCTTCTATCCTATACAAAATAGTAGAATTCCAATTCCTAGTAGGATGCTTCCTATTATAATGATAATTCTACCTATTTTTTTTAATTCTTCCTTTGTTATATTTTTCATACTAACTTGAGCACGTCCAAATAATAATTCATTTTTATGCCCTGTATAAAAATAGATCCCCACTAGTATTAATAAAGTACCAAATATACTGATTAGGGTTCTTATTCCAATAATATCTTCTGACATTTTTATCTCCTTTACTCTAGTCCATCTGAAAAACTGGTAAATATAGTGTGTTCTTGTTTTGGTAAACCTTCTTTTTCTTTTTGATTATGTATGGCTTTTATTAAGAAAGACATATTTCTTCCTAAATTTCTCATTGTTTGTAATCCTTCTACGTCTTTTTCTACATCTTTTTCTGAAAAGCCATGTACTTCATTCCAATAAGTACTGGATACAATTGGCATACTAGCAATCGTAAAGTACTTATTGATTTCATCAAAAGCGGATGTTGATCCTGCTCTTCTAGAGGAGATAATTGCTGCTCCTACTTTCATTGTTTTGTCAAATTGTGTGCTATAAAACAACCTATCTAGGAAAGATATCATAGTTACATTAGAGCCGGAATAATATGTTGGGGTCCCAAGTACAATTCCATCAGCTTCTTCAAACTTTGGTGCTATTTCAGCTACAGCATCCCCAAATACGCAATGACCTAATTCTCTACATTTCCCACATGAAATACATCCCCTTATGTCTTTATTTCCGATTTGAATTAATTCTGTTTCTATGTGTTCTTTTTCTAATGTATCTTTTACTTCTTTTAAAGCTCTTGCTGTACAACCATTTTTATGGGCACTTCCATTAATTAATAATACTTTCATATCTATCCTTCTTTCTAGTTGTATTATATCAAAAAAAAGTAGATATTTCTATCTACTCTCGTCAAGTATGTAATGAGGTGTGTAGAGAAAGAATCATTACAATACTTCACCTGAAGAAAGAAGAATTTGTCCTAATATATTTTGATAGGAACTCTTCAATTAATATTCTTCTTTCTAATTTATCTTATCATGAAAATATTAAATGAAAATTAAAAATTATTATTTTAATTCTAATCCATCTTTGAATGCATTTCCGACTCTTGGTCCGATTTCATAATAACCATGTGTAAATGGATCAAAACTAATTGCATGTAATTTAGAAATATCAACATTCTCTTCGTTCATGACTTCTTCTAATGCAGAAACTCCAATTACTCTTCCAACGATTCCCCAATTACTTCCATCTTCTATTAATTCACATTCCATACAAACTGGAAATTCATTGATAATTGGAGCATTGACAAGTTCACTTGGGGTTGCTGATAAACCACTTTTTTCAAACTTATTTTGAGTATCATTACCTGATACTATTCCAAAATAATCAGCTGCTTTCACATTTTTAGTATCAGCAATACTTACTGTAAATGCTCTATTCCTTCTAATATTTTTTACTGTCTTGTGAGTCCCGGTTAAATTTAGAATTACTTGTCCTCGTTGTAACATCGTTCCCCATGCTGCGTTCATCACATCTATTGTACCATCTTCATTGTAAGTAGCAACCATCAATACTGGCATAGGGAAAATAGCTTCTGTATTTTTTAATTGTTTTCTCATTTTATCATCCTCCTAATGATATTGTATCATACTTTTTACTGTTTTATTCTATTGTTTTTTTGAAATTAAATGTAATAATTATTTCATGATTCTTTGTTATAAGTTTCTTTCATCAAAAATTATTATGAATTAAATACTTTTTATTATTTTATTAATTCTTTTTGAATCGATTTATGTTATAATTGTTTGGTATTTATGGAAAGGAATGATTCTATGAAAGATAAATTATTATCAGAATTTGTAATTTTAAATGACTATATTCCTGATGCTATTTATGATCTTCGTTACTATTCTACTAATAATTTTATGGGCAGAAGAGTTCCTGGTTATGTAGAAAATTGTGCTATTTTAAGTAAAAAAGCTGCTAAAGAATTAAAAAAAGTAAATGATGAATTAAAAAAAAATCATTTGTGTCTTAAAATATTTGATACTTATCGACCTCAGATGGCAGTAGATGCTTTTTTAGCTTGGTCTTGTGATTATCATGATTTAAAAATGAAAAAGTTCTTCTATCCAAATATTCATAAATCTGATTTAATTCCAATGGGATTTATTTCTACTCCTTCTAGTCATAGTCGAGGGAGTACGGTTGATTTGACAATTTGTGATCAAAATACAAAACAAGAATTAGATATGGGTGGTTCTTTTGATTATTTTGGTAAAATATCTTATACTTCTTATTCTCAATTAACTCCTTTACAAAAAAAGAATCGATTCTTTTTACAAGATATTATGAGTCGATATGGGTTTGCTCCTATTGAAGAAGAATGGTGGCATTTTACTTTAATAGAGGAACCATTTCCTAATACTTATTTTAATTTTCCTGTTAAAAGGTTTCATAAAAAATAAAACAGAAATTCTTAAAATTCTTAAAATTTCTGTTTTTTATTTTATTCTGTTCTTAAAGCTTCTACTGGGTCTTTATTCGCAGCCATTCTTGCTGGTCTGCTTCCAGCAAGAACATTTAATAGAATACTTAATAGTATCAAAACTACAGCACTTCCTAATGGCATACTTGCTATATGATTATAGTTCTTATTCACTAACCCAGCAATTCCATTAACGATTCCATCTATTATAAATGCAATTCCTACTCCTAAAGATCCTGCTATAAATCCTTCAATCATTAAATCTCCACTATCATATTGATCCAATCCTCCAATGATATTTAGTAAAGTAGTCTTTCCACTTCCACTAGATCCTAGGATTGAAGTACATTCACATCTTCTAAAAGAAATAGTAATTCCTTTCAATACTGTTTGTTTATTTTCTCCGACATTATAGCTTTTTTAATATTTTTTAATTCTAGCATTATCCCGCTCCTTATCTGCGTTTATTATAATCTTTTTTTAATTTTTTTCAACTTATCTCTTTTCTATACTTTTTCTAATAATGCTATTATATCCTCTTCTATATCTTTGGGATTAAATGTTGGAGCATATCTTTTCACGGCATTTCCGTCTTTATCTACTAGAAATTTTGTAAAGTTCCATTTAATATCCTCTGGTTTCACACAAGTAGTGCTGATTTTTTTGATAGCTTTCATTGCCATTTTATTTTTCATTCCTTTGATTTCTTCTGTTGGTTGCTGTTGCTTTAAAATAGTAAATACTTTGCATTCATTATCTCCATTTACTTCAATTTTTTTTAATTGATCAAATTTTGTTTTATATTTTCCTGTACAAAATTCATGTATCTCGTTATCACTTCCTGGAGCTTGATGTCCAAATTGGTTACAAGGAAAATCTAATACTTCAAATCCTTTATCATGATACTTTTCATATAAACTCTCTATTGCTTCATACTGAGGAGTAAAACCACATCCTGTTGCTGTATTTACTACTAATGATACTTTTCCTTTTAAAGTACTTAAATCAATATCTTCTCCTTTCCTATTTTTCACAACTTCATTATATATACTCATCTATAACTATCCTCGTATAATCAATCTTATAGAAATGTTAATCTATCTGATTGATCCTTTCTA
>CAMYXG010000003.1 GCA_947303225.1 uncultured Caryophanales bacterium
GTATTAATCATTGCTGTAGAAGGATTACTAACTTGATAAAAATAGCCTGAAACATTACTATTAGCTGCTAATCTACTTGAATAATGAGCAACTTGAACATAATCCGAAAAACTACCATTAGAATCCGGTACTAAAGTCATATAATTACTGTTATACGTATAAATCGTCGTCTCAGTATTATTCCCAGCAGCATTATAGTTTACAATAAATGAATAAGTACCACTAATATATTCCGTTCCACCAATAATACCATTCTGATTAGCAGAATATACATAACAAGTACTACCCCAAGGGCATCTTGTATTTCTTTTTATATATGTATAGGATGCACTAGACTGATTTGTCTTATACCAACTACCACGCGGCATATTTCCATCATAATACGAATAACTACGTGTATATTGCATAGTTGTATAATTCTGTTTCCAGTAAGCTTTACCTTGTACATATTCATTAGAATAATAAGAAAACTCTCCCATCGGCTGCATAGACATAGACTCAAAATCAGTAATATCATAAGAACTAGTTACAACATCAGCCTCAGTCCAACTTGCATTTAAATAAACAACAAGTTCACTACCACCTACAGCAGGAATTTCTATATATCTTGTATAATTATCCTTATTAAATCCAATCAAAGACTGTTCACAAACATTATTAGAACTATCACTCTGATTACATACCCATCCATTAAAACCATATTCTTCATAGCTTACATAAGGTCTTTTACTAAAAGGATTATCAATAAGTTCAATTTTTACATAATAATCACCATTACGATTAGTTAATAACGTTCCATTAGAATCTCTCTCTAACCCATAATACTTATAATAAACAAATTTATTGATACTACTTTCTCCAGGAATTGGAGACATAGCTCCAACTAAAGAATTATTATTAATATCTGTTCCATCATAAATCATTTGAACTTTAACCAAATTATTATCATCATAATAATGAGAATTGTTAATTGGTAAAGAAGTATTTCTAACTTCTGTATAATTTAAACCCTTTAAATAATTATAATCAGCATCAAAGTCATTTATATAAAAAGTATTACCATCTAATCCAGAATCATGTAAAGTAATTCCACTAACACCACTTTCTTTAATAGAAAAAGAAAAATCTCGATTATTATCAACTACTTTTTGAGTAGTCTCATCAACCTTAACAAACATCTTTATAATATACTCATTATTCACATAATCCCAATAATAATCATTATTTTCATTATCATTAAAATCAGCCAATAAATAATCATTAGATACTTCACTATCTTTAAAATAGATTTTTCCATCTTTTATAATAGAATGATTCTCAATTTTATCATTCGTAAAATCGATATCAGAATTGTGTTCAAAAGAAATATTACTAATTACTCTAGATACTTTTCCTTCAATCTTATCCGTTATAATACCAATTTTATTATTATTTTTATTTCCTTTAATCTTTCCAACAAAACTAATATTATAAATATTACTATTACTAGAAACACTATTTGTTAAAATATTAATACTATTATTTTGATCATTATCAAGATAATCTATGTCAAAATCAAGAAAAGAGATATTTCGAAACACACTAAAAACTTTATCCTCATGATCAGGATTATTCGTTAAAATATCACCTACAAATCCAACTATAAAGCTATGATCCTGCTGATTTACTTTTAGTTGAAAAGATTTCATCATAAGATTTTCTATAGTAGCATTCTCAGTTTTAGTAAATAAGGAATAATAAGAAACATCATCAATAACAACATCTTTATCAATCTTTAAATTAAAGATAGTATGACCTCTACCATCAAAATGACCTTTAAAAATTCTTTCCTCTTCATCAGTAATCAACCCAATACTAGAAAAGCTCTTATTTCCAAAATTCAAATCATCATCTAAAGCATAATATTTATCTTGATATGCATTAGACTGATCTCCCTCAATCAACGTTTTAAAATAAACAAATTCTTCTGGTGTATGGATAATATAAGGGTTATCAAAATTACCATTACCAGCAGAAAATGAATTAGCAACAGTTTCACCATCCCAAACATCTTCAACAGTTGCAAAAGAAAGGCCTCCTGAAAGGAGAGAATAAACAAAAAAAGAAAAAAAAGTCACAATAAAAGCAGCAAAAAAAGAAAGAAATAACTTTTGATAGATTTTTTTTCTTGTTTTCACTGCTCTCACTTCCTATTTTAATAGTTACCTATTTTAACCATTCTTTCAATTTTATCCAAATCAAACACTTTTTTATTATCAAATTTATCAGATACTTTCTGCATAAATGAAATAAGCACTTTTACTTGTTTAATAGCATATGCATTAGATTTAGATATCTCACAGAAATAGTGTTCTTTATCAATCATTACTTTGTATTTTAAAATTTTATATATTCCATCAAACATTTCATCATCATTATATAAAATAGTATATGTTAATAATCGAAGAAAAACATGAATAGGCATATCATAAATTCGATTACGTATTAACTCTGTTAAACCAACTCGTTCTAAATCATAATCATATATTTCTTCAAAAGAAGGATTATTAATCTCTTCAATTAAAGTCTCAGTATCTCGTACTAATAATAAATGACATAATTTATAAACATACTGATAGCGAAGTAACCATTTTTTATTCATCCTTGCTTTCGCAACATGATTCTTTTTACACTTCAAAATCGATACAACCAAATCAATTGTTTCTTTCTCATAATTATTTTTACTACTCTTTCTTTTAGGAATATCTTCATCAAATAAATATTCTGCAAAATCCAAAACCTCAATATTATCTTGAGCTTCAACCTCTTTTTCATGAGCCTTCTCTAAATTTTCCATATCCTGTAAAGCAATCGTCTGTGTCAATCCAGATGAAGGTTCTTCTACTCTTCTACTATTTGGACTTGAAAAAATATCCTCTGGAATCTTTTCTTTAGAATCTGTTTCCTTTACAATGTATTTTTTTACAATTCCATCAAAATTTACAAGTGCTAAAAATATAAATACAATTAAAAATACAGCAATAGATTTTAAAATAAAACTAGGAGAAACAATCAAAGAAACCTTACCAATAATCTGTTCCTTAGAGACTGCCTCATCTGTAACGTTATTAACATCACCTTTAGTAATATAATTACTCCCGTCCTTTTTAATCAAACGATGAGTAATAATATCCCCACTTTCGCTCTTAAAGGTAATGACATCGTTAGGTTTAACATTCTTCGTCAAGCGAACAAAAATAATATCATCAACTTCAATAGTACCAGACATAGAACCAGAGGCAACTACAAAATATGTATATCCAAAGACATTAACATAATCCTTTTTCATAATGTCTGTCACAACAAAAGTATATATACACAAAGACACCAAAAGAACTAAAAAAACAGATGCTATATATTTAAGAATATCTTTAATTCTTTTCATATCTTTTCACCTCTTCTATTCTCCTTATATCATTATAGCATAGAAAAAAAAACTATAAAAGTACTTTTGTACATTTATAGTATTAAAATATTTCAAAAGTTTATTCTATATATCTTAAACATCAATAACTAAATCGTCTCACTCTTCTCTTCTTCATCTTTTCCAATAATAGTAAGCATCTGACACATAATATCAATTGTATGAAGAGAAATAGGAGAACGTTCTATATTCTGTATTAAATTAATAAATCTAACACTTTCCATCGTAGCATCAATATTATCAGGATCAATCATTTCACTAGTAACCACTAGATTCAATAATTTATACTTTTCTGCTACAACAGAAATAATATCATATTCAGCAAAAACATTAATTTTACGTAAAACACTATTATTAGGATTATAAATAAACTTAAAATATTCTTCTACATTTTCTTCTAAACTATGTTCCTCAAATATTTCTTCTTTCTTAAAACATTTTTCTAAAAAAGGAAAAGAAGTTAATGCAATAGTAAATAAATCATAAATACTAGCAGATTCTGTAAGATTATTTAGTTTATTAGTAATATCTAAATCACGATATTCTTCATATAAAGAATTCAATTTACGAATATGTTCATTCATTTTTAACATAGCATTTTTCATCTTTGTTTCATTTTTCTTAGCAAAAAGTCCAACACCACATGCCTTTTGATATTCCTTGTAAATAGAAACTCTTGTTTTTTCTTCTTTTTCTAATTCTTTTTTCTTTGAAACATACTGACCCTTAGCAGCATCTTTATTTTTATATCGTTCTAATAAATCTTTTAAAATAAACTCATAATGATAATACTTCTTTAGCTCATTTAAAGTAAGATACAATCCCATTGTAGCGGAATTATAATGATTTTTTTCTTCATCATTAAGAGTATCGTAGTCTCCACCAACCGCAAACATATTATAATTTTTTGCTCGTGTAGCAGATCCTTCTAAATAATCAGAAATCTTCTTAGTTCCCTCAGTAAATAAAATTGTATTATAATATGGATCAATTGCAACTTCATTACCAGACTGATAGCGAACAACAGTATATTTTTCAATCACATTACTAGAGTTAACCTGATGTTCCATAAAAAGTTTATTTTTCAAGGAAGATACATATTTTTCTAACTGAGTCTTATTTTTTTCTAAAATATGAATTAAATTCATCTTCAACTGCATCTTAATATCTGGGCAAGCAAAATAAATCTTTTCAAAAACATCTTTCATTACTTCACTAGAAGAATTACGAAGAAAAGAACTCATATATTGCTCTGTAAACATCGTATAAGAAAAATCAGAAAGAGATAATGTAATTCCCAACTCTTGAAAACGATCAATAAATTTTTTCAAAACCTGATTAATATTCTCTAAAGAAGAATCCTCTCGAATAGAAGCAACAATAAAATCTAATCCCAATTTAAAACCATTCGAAATATTAGAATTCAATTTTACCAAATATAGTAAATCATCAACTTCTTTAATTCCCTCTTGATATTGAGAAGACTTATCTTGTGGCATTAAATTCTTCAATCTTTTTTTCATTTCATTCTCACAGGCAATACGATATTGATCAAATAATGTACGTTGTCTTTGAACATAATCATTTCTTTCATTTACAGCATTCAAATGAAACTTTTCTTTCGTTCTCTTAGTACCTTCTTCTGTTTCTAACTGGAAATTTTCTATATGATTTTCATTAATTCCAATTTCCTTAACAATAACATTATCACTAAGATTATCCATTCTCTTCACCACCATCTGCTTGTTCTTCTTTTACTTCTTCCTCATCTTCCGTAATAACTTTCTCATCTAAATACTTCAAATGATTTAAAATGGCAGAATGTAAAGCTAATAAATCTTCATTACTTAGTTTTTGAATTATTTCAATTTTTTCGTCCATATACTCACCCCATAGAATAAAAAGCCTTCTAAAAGGAAGGCTTTTTCACATTTTAATTAATTTTATGATCCAGCATTTGCATCAATACTAAATTGTAAATTAAATGTTAATTGTCCACCAGATGCACGGTCTTCACAGTCAACATCTTGTCCTTCAATCCACATATAAATACGTACTTTTGTAACACCTTCAGCAACATCAAAAGCATTTAAATATCCACTAGTAGGAATACCACTTGCTAAACTTCCAACAGTAGTAACATCAGCAAAATACTCTGTACTAGAACTATTTAGTGGAATATTATTAGCTTTTGCAATTGGAGCTTTAACTCCTTTGTAAGGTAATTTAGAACCACCAGTTTGACCAACAGTTGTTCCATAAACGTTTAATGCATTATTTACAGCTGCTGCTGTATGAACATCATAGTTAGGTTCCCAAATCCATTTAGATACTTCTCCTCTTAATGCTTGTGCATCAGCTGCTGAAGAACCATATGCTACACTACCTTCTTTAATAAATGCAACACGAGCAGCATTTTGAATACCAGTTGAAGTACCTTTAGCAACAACACTTGAATTTGATGTTAAGTAAACAGTTTGTGCTGCAGATGATTGGAAGAATAAGTCAAATACTACGAAGTCTCCACTTGTTCCAAGTGTTTCAGTAGACTTCTCAGCAATCAAGATATTTCCTCCACCTGTACCAGTATCAATAGTACCTTTATACATATCAAGTAAACCATTATTAACAGTACCAATTGTAGATACTGGAACTGCAGTACTATTTCCTTGAGGAATTTGATTCAATGCTCCAGACCAGTTTACTCCTGTAATATCAGTATTCGTAACAATTGATTTCCAATTTGATGCATCTGTTGAAATTTGTAAACCTTGTGAAGTAGAAACTTGTACATCAATAGCTTCAACTGTAACAGTTCTATTAGCTGTAAACCATGCATAAGTTGATGCTGTTAAAACAACTCCAACAAATAAAATCATGATAATAGCTAAAAATATTTTTCTTCTTTTTCTCTCATTTTTTTTATTAGCTTTTGCCATAATAATTAACTCCTTCTCTATTTATTATTTTTCTTTTCATCGACATGTTCTTCGGTTATATCCATATGTAGCTTAATTTCTCCCCCAAGTAAATCGTTTTTACATTCAGGGTCATCTCCCTCAATCCATACTACTACAGTATAACGATCTTTTGAATTAGGCTTGAAATTCTTCCTTTGCTCCAAAACTGCAATAGATTTGGAAGCAAATTTCTTTGTACCGGATTCAGCATCTCCTGTTAACTTACTCTTCTTTGCATAAACCGTTTTTTCACCATTACGGATAATCATGATTCGAATTGCTTCATCCACATTTAGAATAGTATCATCGATATCAATTTCATACCAATAATGAACAGTCTCTTTACCTGAATGAATAACATAAAACGTATAAGCAATATAATTATCACCATTATGCGTTCCTGTACCTTCAGTATCAATATTATCAGGTAACCACTTAATCGAAATATTATCCATGTAATTAATGGTTTCAGCAGCTAATTCTCTTGTTTTGCCACTCTTTTTACCATTTTCAGACAAATAGATATTTTTTCGATTCGACAAATTCTTATCAAGTGTAACAGTAAACCTTCCACCTTCATAAACAATATATAAAACCAAATAAATCACTGACGTTAAAACTAATAGGAATAAAAACAGTAATTTTATAACCTTTTTAAATACTTCTCGTCGATAAATTTTCTGTGCCTTTACTTCTACTTCATTTTTCATCAAATCACCATCTGCTTCTACATATTTTTACGAGTACCTCACTAATGCCACCTTTCCTACTATGCCTAAGATAATTATAACGGGAAAAAAATATTAAATCAATACATAAAATGAAAAATGTACAAACTACTTTACAAATTATATTCTTTTAGGGCCCCCCTATAAACCTCCTCAATTCCCTTAATATAAATGAAATCATTAGGTTTTATAATCTCTGGTAAACCTAAATCTAACTCAGATTGTTCTAAAACATACTTTACAAATTCTGCACAATAAAAACATTTTTCTCGTTTTACTTTATGATGAAAAGCAACTGCACACAAACCAATTAAATTGAATCGATACGTCTCTTTATGTTTCCAAATATCTTCTATTAATGATTTTACATGTTCATATTGATCATCTTCAACTTCAATAGAATAAATAATACTCTTTGTCTTATGAAATCGTTTAAATGTACCATAATGAGGAGACTCTTGTACAAAACCACCTATAAATGGGTTATAAGGATTCAATCTTCCAAAACTATACATATGAGATAAATCTTCATCCAAAGAAAGAGACACATGAGAATACTCTTTCTTTGTATAAGCCTTTACTAATCTAGCAAGTAACGTTCCTGTATAAGTTAATACAATATATATCTTTCTCACAATCTTCATCCTTTCTCCAATTTAAAAACTAGGCCAATTTATATTATTAACATCAAAATCCTTTTCAGAAGAATCAATGAAAAAGAATTCTTCTCGAATAAGATCTCCTTTACTATCATAAACTCTAGTAATTCCATGTGTTGCCTTTTCAGCAGGCACTTCTTTTCCTAAATCATCCATATACATAGTTTCACTATGCTCATCTAAAGAATCATCTGGAATATAAGTATATTCATCGTCATCAGATAGTTTAATCTTTTTTACATCCATATTTTTCTCCTTTCTATATTAACCGATATTGTTGCAACCATTGTACCAACAAAAGAAAACGATTTGGACATTTTCGTTGAAATTCATTGAAATTATTATACAATGCTGTAAAACTTTCTGCAAAGTCTTCATAATTATCTGTTGTTCCATAATCGGTAATAGACTCAACACCCGTTTCCAACCGATCCAGTCTCATAGCTTCTTCCCACTCACTTGAATACGACAAATCTCCCAGATTAGATGTAAGTATTTTATCTATATTATGACCAAGTTCATGTCTAAGAGTATCATCACTTGCATATCCTTTTGAAAAAATAGAAATACTATTATCATTAATAACATTATATCCAAGAATGTATTCATCTACATAATCCTTTAAAAAATCATCAGAACAAAAGCCATCATAAAGCGTCAATTCAGTGAATAAATCTTTTTGACCTTGAGGATAATTTTGAATATCTTCAAGAATAAAATCTACATCACTAGAGGAAGCTCTCATGCCTTTTTGAATAGAAACAGGAATAGTATGTCCTCCACCAAGATCTATTACAATTTCATCAAAACCACGTAATCGATTAGCATTATCATAAGCGTTCTTTATAATGTTTTTTGCATCATCTAAACTATTGCCAGATTGTTGCAACTGATGTTTTAAATAAAAACCAAGTTTTTTTGTGCTATATGCATCAAAGTAAGTATCATTAGAACGAAAAATCTCAGAAATAATTGGAGTGATATTATCTGAATGAGGGCTAAAAACTCTTTTCGTTAAAGAGAATGCATCTGCAACTCTATTGCTTTGAATAAGATTAATAGATTTCAATTTAGCCATATTTTCATGATAAAAAATATCATTTGCTAAAGCATCTACTAAAGTATCAACTTGACTAGAAGATAGATTAGTACTTTCTAACACAGAACGAATATTAGCATTATATCCTTTTGTATTATACAATTGAATAACAATCTTACCATCAGAAATTCCATAATTACTTAATAATTGTCTAATTTGTGATTTTTCATAATCTCTAATAGCTTGTGTTCTAGTAGAAAAAATATTCTCATCTAACTGACTAATTAAGTCATAATTACTCAGCCACTCATAGTCTCTTCGTCCCTCATATAACCGATCAATATGAGCATTGAATAATTTCATACGATTACTATTCTCAAAACTTTGACCATCAATCAAAGCAGAAGAAAGCTGTTCAGCAAGTAAACGATTTTCTTCAGCAGTTACAAACTGATACTTTGCTAATAAATCAGTAATACGGCCAATATTGCCATTAGAATGAAAAGCAATTAATTTTAATTCGTTTGGACTAACTCTATAACCATTACTAACAAATATTTGATTAGCATTTTTTAAAGCCATATAATCTGCTGCAGACATAGTACTTCGATATTGTTCTATCAACCAATCAAGTTCAGCTGCATCAAGCTTTTCCTCAAATGCATTCATAATAGCTCCAAAACCTTGCTGAGCATATTCTTCAGAAGGTAAATAAGACCCATCTGAAAAAACCTTAAAATTAGCAGGAACATGATCACTAGTAGTACTATTAAAAAGATTAGGAGAATCCACAATTTCTTCACCATCAATGGTCCTATTGCGAGAATACATTCCCATAGATATACTAGATTCTGCATATTCATCTGCTAACTCTTTTGCTTGTTGCTCTGATTTGAGAATCTTTCTTGCATCAGTTAGTTCTCCTATAGCAGACATAACTCCTGCCATGGCTGCTTGACTTCCAACATTTCCCCAGCCACCTGCTTCTTCAAATGCTGCTTTATAGTTTCCAACAAGAGTACCTTCTCCGTAATCTTTATAAATCATCTTTAAGGCCGGTTGAACAAATCCTTCACTAGCTCCGTCAAGCATATCCAAACCAATTCGTACTCCTACTCCACTTCGGCCACCTTTAAAGATTCCACTAGCAATCTGATCTCCTAGTCCGCCCATTTGATTGATTTTAGCTCCAGCAAACCATTGTGCTGCATCCCATGCTCCAGTAGCAACTCCATAAGCAAGACCTTTTCCTGTCGTTGCTCCATCAGCCCATGCTTCTTCTACACCTCTTCCTACTCCCAAAAGTCCAGCACTTGCTGCTAACGAATTGGCTCCTACGCTTCCAGCTAATCCAGCACTTGCTGCTCCTCCAGTTAATGCCGTCAATCCTATCATTCCTGCAGTATAGCCTAATCCTTTTGTAAGTCCTCGAACTCCTTCATATTGATAAGCATTGTTTTTCATATATCGTCCAATTTCTGTATTGGTATAGATTGAATCAAATAAATTTTCAGCTTTTTTATCAGACACAAAAGCTTTTGTTTGATTCCACATTTTTGTAGTCAAATCCGTTCCATTTACTTTATCATAAATAGAAGTAAAAATTGAAGCAATAGAGGTTCCACCTGTTACTAGAAAATCAGCTCCCGTTTCAGCAAGATCAGTTAATCCTTCTCCAATTCCTAAGACTCCTACACCCAAATCACTCAATAAACTTTTGAAAAACATACCCGCTTTCCTTCCAGCAGAAATGTGATTCTCTATTCCACTTAAATCCAAACTCTTATAATCTAACCGATTTAAAGTATCCAAAAAAGCTTGAATATCTCCATTATCTTGACTATAAGACAAAATCTGTGCTTGCATTTGTTGAACATTTAAAATAAAAGCTTTTACAGCTTCCTGACATTCTTCTACTACACTACTAAAGGAAGATACTTCTATTCCACCAATATATTCTTGAAATCCTCTAGCAGAAATAATTTGACTCGTTGCATGTTCTAAAGAAGAAATAATAGGACTGAATTGTCCCACCAGTTCACCCATACTAGAAGTAGCTTGATTGACAATATCTCCATTATAATTCAACTCAGCCATGATGAACCTTCTCCATATCTTGCTTTAACAAATTCAAAAACTTTTTACCTTCTTGATTACAATATCCAATAAATAAAACCTTTTCAATTTGATGAGATTGAAATAATAAATTTTTATCACTACCCAATACTCCAACTGGATAAGCACAGCCTAAATAATCCCAAACTTCTTCACTACCATCTTCAACAACACTATATCCAATAATCACAACAGGTCTACTGGCTTCTTTTAATAAAACAACAGATCCTACTGGTAAATAGTCTTCCTGATTCATTTGCATCACTCCTATTATTGATTTCTTTCACTTGCTTCTTGATCACGAATTCTAGCCTCTTCATTTAACTGCTCTTGAATCTGATTATAAGCACTAGTAGCAGCTTCTCTAATAGCAGAAGTAGTATTAAATATCATAGTTTGAACATCATTAATACCGGTACAACATTCTTCCAATAAATTCATAGTAGTCTTTCCATCTACAGATAAAGCAGTACTATCTATCCTAGAACCAATACTATTGACATTAGAATTTACATCACTAATCTTACTAGCTTCACTATCTACTGCATCACATCCAGCAATAATAGATGCGGCATCTATCTTACTAGAAGCAGAGGAGGCTGTAACAAATTTTCCCACATATGGCTGCAATAAAGACATATCCTACACTCCTTATCTATATCTTAATAATAAAAGTATATCATAATAAACAAAAAAAAAGAAACAAAATAGTTTCTTTTTCAACAACATATGGTGCTTCCATCCGGACTTGAACCGGAACTCTATCGCTAGAAGTAGATTTTGAGTCTACCGCGTCTACCAATTCCGCCATGGAAGCAAATACAAAAAGAGTATAACACATTTCTCTATAATCTTTCAACTTTTTTAATACTCTTTTTAGAAAAAATGTTTATGAATGAATACTCTCCTCCACTTCTTCCGGTTCAATATACTTTGAAGTATATAAATCAGAATTCTCATCATTATCATCTTCTTCAGTAATAATATCTTCAATATTAGGTAAATCATCAACAGAAGACAATCCAAAATAATCTAAAAACTCATTAGTAGTTTCATAAAGAATAGGACGTCCTGCTATATCACTTCGACCACTTTCTTTAATAAAACCCTTCGCAACTAATTTACGAATAATAGAAGTACTCCCTACTCCCCTTATTGCATCTACTTGAATTCTTGTAATTGGTTCATTATAAGCAATAATTGCTAATGTCTCCAATGCAGCTTGTGATAAATGATTTGTCTCAGGATTCTCAATCAATTTTTGATAATACTCTTTATGTTCAAATTTTGTTGTTAATTTAAAACGATTCCCTAAAAAATCAATTCTAAGTCCTCTACTCTCATCTTCATAATCTTTCTTTAATTCTCGTATTAATTCTTTTGCTACATCTTCTTCTATTTTTAAAACTTCTTCTATTTGTTCTAACGTTAATCCATCTTCCCCTACAACAAATAATAATCCTTCTAAAACTGCTTTATTCACCTTCACACACCTCACAAATAATATCATCAAAAGTATCATTTTGTATAATCTGTAATTCATGATTACGAGCCATTTCCAAAATAGCTAAAAAAGTCGCAACAATATACTCTTTAGATGCTACTGGAAACAATTCAAAAAAAGATACTTTTTTCTTACTATTTAAAACTCTCTTAATATCATGCTTTCTAGAAGAAACACTTATTTCATTCACAGTAACTTTCGTATGTAAAGGCCTTTGCTGTATTTTTCTCTGATAATATTTTTGAAAAGCTTCAATTAAATCATCTAAAGAAACATCACTTGAAAGAGGCATCTCTGAATCCACATAATTCTTAATATTCTCAGGAGACTTTGTATAAATATCTTTTCTTAAAAATTCCTTTTCCTGTAATACTTTTGTAATATCTTTATATGCTTGATATTCTAATAATCGACTAACCAATTCTTCTCTAGGATCTTCTGTTTCTTCATCATTTTCTACTTGATTATTAGGTATTAACATTTTAGATTTTATTTCTAATAATTCAGCTGCTAATACTAAATACTCTGAAGAAACTTCTAAATTCATTTTCTCTTGATTCTGAATAAAATCTACATATTGTTTCGTAATAGATTCTATTTCTATATTCATAATATCCATTTTAGATTCTTTTATAAGATGTAATAATAAATCCAATGGACCTTCAAAATCATGAATAATAAACTGCATATCCATAATCATCACTCCGAACTATAAATCATTATATCAAAAAAAAAGAATAGTTCCAAGAAAACTACCCTTATTTACCAAAATGATAAGTATGAATCTCTTCTTCCATATCATCAACCTGATTTAATTGATCAGTATTTATTTCAACATCACAATCAATCATTTCTCCTGACTTTGTACAAGTAGTCAAACTAAGTTGAATACCACTTGCCAACAAAAACGCTAAAAACATTCTTGAAATACGATGAAATTTCATATTGATACCCCCTTAATAAACATGCACATTATACCATAATTAGCTTGTTTTGTCAAGAAAATCAAAGTATAATGAGATTGGTGATTCAATGAAAATATTTACTGAAAAAGATGAAAGCTTTACTTGTGAACATTGCAATAAAAAAGTGAACCCTCTAATATATTCTTCACGAGATCATTGCCCATATTGTCTATATTCAAAACATGTAGATATCAATCCTGGAGATAGAGAAAATACTTGTAAAGGACTACTAAAACCAATTGAAATTGAAAAATATAAAGATACTTATAAAATACTTTATCAATGTTAAAAATGTAAAAAATTTCATAAAAACATTATGGCTAAAGATGATGATATGAATAGAATCCTAGAAATATCCAAACAATTATAAAATAATCCACAAACTCTTGTGGATTATTTTTATGATAAAAATCTTGCATGAATCACTTTTCTACCTCTGTTATCATCTGTACAGGTAGACAAAGTAAGAATCTTATCTTGAGAAGATAAAGAAACAGGAAAATCAAAAATACTTCTATTCTTTATCGTATCTAAAAAAGTCATATATTCACTATCCGTATAAAAATTAGTTTGTAAATAATATAGTTCTGGTTCAATGTAGTAACAAGAAAAAACTTCATAAATATATTTGTGATCTTTCGTATAAAGAACAATATAATGGTTTTCATTTTGAAACCACTCTTCCGTAAATAATTTAGACAAACTACCAAAAGCAGTTTGATTTAACAAATTATGTCCATAAAGAATCGTATTAGAATCATTCATATGAGAATCATTTCGATAATCCATAAAAATCCAACCACTTCCCTTTAAATTACCAATAATATCATGATTTAAATAATAATCATTATCATCTGTTTGAACAACAGGATAATTAACACTTGTTCCATTAACTAAAATCCAAGTAACTATTTCAGGATTAACAGAATATAATTCATCAAAAGAAAGATATTCAGGATTATACTGACTATATTTACGATATAAATTATTAGTAACAGAATCAAAAGATGAAATAGTAATTGTTTCGTCTTTCTCAATTTCCATAGTATTATCAGAAGTAATAATATTAGAAGAAACATAGTGTTGATCATTTTTATCAACATAAAAAGATACAAAACAAAAAATAAAAATCAGATAATAAAGTAGCAATGATAAAAAAGAAGTAGGATCATTCTGCTTATCTTTCATTTTAACTATCATATTTTTTACTATTGGCTTTGGAAAAAGATAAAAGAGAAATTCAAAAAAAGTCACAACATAAAAATAAAATCCTTTTGATAAAACCATACAAATAGTATAAAAACCAATCCAAGTTGTATGAAGTAAATAATATAAAATCATATGATTTCATCATCCTCTATGACTTTTTTCTGTTTATGATTTTGAATATGTTCCATGATAAGAACAATATTTCCAGTAATAAAAGATATTACAATAATAAATAAAAGAATCCAATAAATAGTATACATAATTCACCTCTAATTTTTTGGTTTAAAAATAAGAGTAAATAAAAAAGAAAAAATAATGGCAGCACTAATACCAGTAGCGGTTAAATCAAACATTCCCATCAAAATCCCAATCATTCCCATACTTTCTGCCTTTGCAAGTGCTCCATGAATTAAAGAATGTCCAAAACTAGTAATAGGAAGAAGGGCTCCTCCACCAACTGTTTTGATAATTTCATCATAAATACTAAAAGAATCTAAAAAAGCCCCAAGAACCACTAAAATAGATGTAATATGTCCAGGAGTTAATTTACTATTATCTAAAATAATTTGAGATATCATACAAATAAAACCACAAAAAAGAAAAGAATTAAATAGTAACACTAAACCACCTCCAAACTAACAGCATGACAAATAGAATTAATATTTTCTTTTTGATAAACAAGTATCGGAGAAAATAAAGCCCCTGTTGCTAAAAATAGAATTCTTTTTAACTTTTTTGCTTTTAATAAAGAATATAAATAAGAATAAACAACTAATGCACTACAAACTGGTCCACTACCTCCTGCTTTAATCTCTTTTTGCTCTCCCAAATCATATAACATAACCCCACAATCATTATATAAATCAGATAAATCTATCTCATAATTTTTAAGTAAATACTCTTTTACAATTTCTTTTCCATAAAGTCCCAAATCTCCTGTCACTATCATGTCATAATAAGAAGGATCTCTTCCTGTTTCTTCAAAATGAGTAATCAATGTATCAATTGCTGCAGGTGCCATGACTCTTCCCATATCATTGGGATCATTTTGATCATAGTCCACAATCCTTCCTAAAGTAGCACATTCTATCCTAACAGGCATTTTTTCTCTCGTCAGAAAACTCGCTGCAGCTCCTGTTGCTGTAAAAGTAGAACTATTTGGTCTAGGTGCTCCATATTCTGTAGGATAGCGAAATTGTTTTTCACTACTCATATTGTGAGAAGAAACAAAACATAATGCATTAGAAACAAATCCTGCTTCAATAAAGTTAGCTGCAATAATAAGTCCTAAAACACTACTACTACAAGCTCCATATACTCCAATAAAACTCTTTCCTACCGTATTAGCTCCATACGTAGAAGCAGTAATTTGATTTAATAAATCTCCCCCAATTACTAAATCAATTTCTTTCTTTGTAATACCTACTTTCTTCATGATTAATACTATAGCATCTCGAACCAATTTGATTTCTGCTTTTTCAAAAGATTTCTCTCCAAAATACAAATCATCATATGTTTTATCAAAATACTTACGAAGAGGCCCTTCTTTCTCATAAGGACCACATATAGTAGAAGTATCTTCTAAATAAACATTTTTATAATAAAAAGTCATCCTAATCCTCCTATCAAATAACGAATCATTCCAAAAAGCCAAGCAGAAACTACTCCATAAAGAATAACAGAACCTGCTAGTTTAAACATATTAGAACCAATTCCATAAATAGGTCCTTCTCTTTTATAATCCATACTACTACTCGTCATAGAATGAGCAAATCCAGTAATAGGAATCAATAATCCACATTTAAATTTAGTTACCAATTTATCAAAGAAACCTAATGCCGTACATAAGCTAGCGATAAAGATAAATATGACAATCATAAAAGTAGAAGATTCATTTCTAGACAAATGAAAATAAGTACATAAAAATTCAATAATACCCTCTCCCAATAATCCAATAAAACCTCCACATAAAAATGCAACAATACTATTTTTTACTCTATCTTCGGATGCCTTATGCTTATCCGCAATTTTCTCATATTTTGTATTTTTCACATCTATCACCTAAACATATTATGAACAAAATAAAAAAAATCATACAAAAACTTATCACAATCTTGTTTTAAGTTTCTGTAAGATTTTTGCTTCATTCCTAGACACTTGTACTTGACTCATACCAAGTATTTGAGAAGTCTCCATTTGAGTAAATTCATCATAATATCTAGCTTTTAATAATCTTCTTTCATCTTCTGAAAGTTTACTAATCTCCTCTCTCAAATCTAAAAGAGTTGGACTAGTATCATCATAACACTTTGTACAATCATTCACTTCTTCAATTGATTGCACTTCTTCTGTAGAAAGAATAGCCATATCAATCATTTCCACTTCCATATCTAAATAAAGGGATAATTCTAAATGAGTCGGCTCTCTTCCTAACTTTTGTTCCATCACTTCCTTAGCTTGATTTATTTTCTTTTTTAATTCAATAAAACTTCTACTTACTTTCAAAGTACTACTCTCTCTTAAATACTTATTAACTTCTCCAATAATATAATAGTAAGCAAAGCTAGAAAACTTTGTATTTTGATTTTTATCATAATGTTTATAAGCATCCATCAAACCTATCATACCAACTTGATATAAATCATCCTTATCATACTTACTAGTATACTTACCAATAATACTATAGATTAAACCATCATAGTCTAATAATTCTTCCATCTTCCTCCTTTCAAATGTATTTTAAAACAAATAAAAAAGAGTTTCTACTCTTTCGACAAAACTAGAAAAAAATAGAATTAAAAAAGAAAGATTATTCTTCCTTATCATATTATCTTTTAGAACAAGCACTTCCTTTTAAATCACTATTTTTATAATAATCTAACAATGTATCTAAAGATAACTGATTAATCTCTAAAGATAATTCTCCTCCTTCTTCTTTTCCTATCCAAGCATGAATATCCAAAAAAACTTGATCAATAACTTCTGGATTAAAAATATGAATAGACTTTAAACATTCACTTATCTTTCTTAAAGAAGCCATTTGAAAATCAGTTATTTGTTTTGGACACCATATATACAAATCTCCAAATTTCGTTAATTGAATTGCAATATTGCCATCCCCCATAACAAGTTCTTGCCAAGTATGAATGTTTTTTATTGGAATAATAGTTATCTTAGAATCATAGATTGCATCATATAATGCTTGAAAATTATAAGCATGATTATCTGTATCAACTAATTTACATTCTAAAAATAATGCTTGACTTGGAGTAATTAATCCAATAGCTGTTTCAATATCACTATCTCCCATTAAAAAATCTGTAAGATTAAAAACTTGATTTAATTCTAATATTCTTTGCTGAAGTAAATTAGGATGAGAAGTTTCTAATAGTATAGTTTCTTCAGGTAGTTCTCTTTCCTCTTGAACTCCTCTTTTAATAGCTTGATCAATTAAATCATTTCTTTTTATTTTTTCAAACATTTTATCACATCCATCTTAATTAAATATTACCATAAAAAAAAGAAATAATAAAATCTTATTATTTCTAATCTGTAGATCCAAATCCTCCAGTTCTCTCTCCTGAAGCACTATCATCATCACTAATTAAATATTTAGAAAAAACCCCTTGTCCAATAGCTTCTCCTTTTTTAATAGTAATATCTTCTTCTTTTATATTATAAAAAGCAAACATAATATGACCATCATTATCAGGATTACCATAGTAGTCTTTATCAATAACTCCTACAGAATTTGCTAGAACAAGTCCTTTTTTCTTAGGATTAGAACTTCTATTATAAAGATATAATACCTCATCATCCATCATATAAGCTTTAATACCAGTAGGTATCAAAGTAGGATTATCTCCCTTCCTAAAACTAGGAACAACAACATCTTCTGCTGCTTCTATATCATATCCTGCAGAATACTTTGTCTTTCTTTCAGGCAAATGAATATCTTTATCTTCAAATCCCTTACATACTTCAAAACCACGTGTCTTCATAAATAACTCCTAACTAATCACAATATAAAACAACTTCATCATTTTTTAATGATTTCTTAACATCAATCACTCTTTGATTCTCAGAACCTCTCCACTTTAAAGTAAGATTACGTTGCTCTATTTTAAATTGTCCATCTACAACAACATCTAAATAATTCACAATTTCTTTATCCTTTAAATATTCATCAAACAAGAAACCTGTCCATGCCCAAATTGTTTTATTGGGATAAGTTTCTTTAAATTTTTTCGCAAGACGTGTAGAACCTTCTATATTTTTAGGATGCATTGGCTCTCCACCAAGTAAAGATAATCCAGCAATATGATCTGGCTTTGCTAGTTCAATGATTTGATTAATCTCTTCATCAGTAAACTCTTTTCCTCCATTAAAATCCCAAGTCTCTGGATTGAAACACTCCTTACAATGAAAAGCACATCCTTGAAAAAAGACAGATACGCGGATGCCTTCACCATCCGCAATATCCATTTTTCTAATTTTATTATATCTCATTAGGCATCCTTATTATCTAAGTGAATAACTCTTTCTTTAATTTCTTGAGTTCTACCTCTATTCCAGAAATTTGTTCCAATATATCCACATGTACGTCTTGCTACATTTAGTTTATCATGATCACGATTTCCACAATTAGGACAATACCATTCCATATTATCATCAATTAGAATTTCTCCAGTATATCCACATACCTGACAATAATCTGATTTCGTATTAAGTTCAGCATACATAATATTATCATAAATAAATTTAATAACTTCCATAACAGAATCTAAATTACCTTGTAAATCAGCTGTTTCAATATAACTAATTGCCCCACCTGGAGATAATCTTTGAAATTCACTCTCTAAAGCCAACTTTGTGAAAGCATCAATCTCCTCAAATACAGGTACATGATAACTATTTGTAATATAATCACGATCTGTAATTCCTTTGATTACTCCAAATCTTTCTCTTAAAGCTTTAGCAAACTTATAAGTAGTAGATTCAATTGGAGTACCATATACAGAATAATCAATGTCTTCTTCAGCTTTCCATTTTTGACAAGCATCATTCATTCTTTGCATTACTTCAAGTCCAAACTCTTTACCTTTACCATTATCAGTATGAGAATGTCCTGTCATGTATTTAACGCATTCATATAGTCCTGCATATCCTAATGAAATTGTTGAATATCCATGATGTAATAATTCATGAATAGATTCACCTTTCTCAAGTCTAGCAAGAGCTCCATGTTGCCATAAAATTGGAGCAACATCACTTGTTACCTTAGATAATCTCTTATGACGAATTCTAAGTGCTCTATGACACAATTCAAGTCTCTCGTCCATAATCTTCCAAAAATCTTCCATATTTTTATCACTAGATAATGCTACATCAACTAGGTTAATAGTAACAACACCTTGATTAAATCTACCATAATACTTTCCTTTATTAGGAACATAATTTTTAGCTTTAGCAATATTACCAAGAGAAATACTTCTATCAGGAGTTAAGAAAGAACGACAACCCATACATGGATAACATTCTCCTTCTCCAAATTCATTCTTCTTAAGTTCTAACATAACTTTTTCAGAAATATAATCAGGAACCATTCTCTTAGCTGTACATTCAGCAGCTAATTTCGTTAAATAATAATATTTTCCTTTAGGATTCATATTATCTTCTTCAAGTACATATAAAAGTTTAGGGAATGCTGGAGTAATATATACACCATTTTCATTCTTCATTCCTTGAATTCTTTGTTTTAACACTTCTTCCACAATCATTGCAAGTTCTTCTTTATATTCTTCAGTCTCGCCCAAATACATTGCTACACTCAAGAATGGTGCCTGTCCATTCGTAGTAGTCATAGAATTAATTTGATATTGGAAAGTCTGTACTCCATCGGTAACTTCTTTCTTTAAATCCTCCATAACATACTTCTCAATTTGAGCTTTTGTAAATTTACGAGCTTTATATTTTTTTTCATAGAATTCACGGCTACTACGTACAAATGGAGCTAAATGAGTAAGTGTAATTGTTGCTCCTCCATATTGAGAGGAAGAAACTGCTGTAATTAATTGAGTAGCAATAGTCATTGCTGTTAAAAAGCGATGAGGTTTTTCAATCATTACTCCGTTGATATTTGTTCCATTTTGTAACATATCATCTAAGTTAATTAAATCACAGTTATGTAATGCATTTTGAGCAAAATAATCTGCATCATGGAAATGAATAATTCCATCATCATGAGCTTGTACAATATCTTCTGGTAATAAGAAACGTCTTGTAATATCCGTACTAGTAATACCTGCCAAATAATCTCTTTGAGTAGTAACCACCTTAGCATTCTTATTAGAGTTTTCCGTATTCCAATATTCATTCTCACCATCAATCAATTCTTTAATAGATTGATCTGTTGTATTACTTCTTCTAACTAGTTCTCTTGTATAACGATATGTAATATATCTCTTTGCAAGTTCATACTTACCAATACTCATTAACTTCATTTCTATAATATCTTGAATATCTTCAACAAGAATTCTTTTCTTTCCAAGACGCTCAATATATCTTATAATATTCTTAATTTGTATTGAAGAAGCTTTTTCTTCTTCTTCTACTTCTAAATTAGCCTTTTCAATTGCTTCTTCAACTTTTGCTGGACACCAATCTACCATATGTCCATCTCTTTTAATAACTTTCATATTCTACTTCTCCCTAATTTATTTTTTCTAAATCACAAGATAATTATATACATAATTTAAAAAAAATATTTGTTGCATTTGCAACATTTTACACTTTTTGTTAAAATATTTTTAGGAGGTAAAAAAATGACCAATCTTTTTCAAAATATTAACGATAAAAATATTGAGAAATTAAAACGAATTTTAAAAGCAAATACTGTTCATTATCAAAAAAATGTCAATATCTTGTCAAATGTCAACCCTGAAGATTTCATCGCAATAATTGACACAGGAAGTGTCCAATTAATTAGTACAGATTATGATGGAAACGAAAGAATCATTGAAGATATAGGAGAAGGAGAAATCTTTGGATCAATTTCCTATTCTCTAAATAATGAAGATGTATCTTGCATTACCAAAGAAAAAACGCAAATAACTTATATCCAATATAAACAAATTACGAATGATGAAATCATTAAAACAGACTCTTATATTATCTTTATCAAAAATTTAATTAAACTATTAGGAGAACATGTAAGTAGTAAAAATACAAGAATTGAATTACTAACAAAAAAAACAACCAGAGATAAACTATTGGAATATTTTAGATTACAAACACAAACAGCAACAAAAAAGACATTTACAATTCCCATGTCTTATACAGAACTTGCAAACTACCTAGCAGTAGATAGAAGTGCTATGACAAGAGAAATCAGTTATTTAAAAGAAGACGGCTTTATTAAAACAAATGGAAGAAGAATTACACTATTATACTAATTCTTCTTTTTTTAACTAAAAAAAAGAAATGCCAATAAAACATTTCTTTATTTACAACGACTAGAACTATATCCTTGTGTTCCACTAATAGTAAGAGTACTCAAAGAATAGTCAAATATAACTGCCTCTTTTGAATCTATCGTATAATATGATTTACACATAACATCTTTAGCTTTTTTACGATCATTTCCCATTAAATTATAGAAACAACCATTTATATATTTTGTATACTCTTTACCATTTTTATCCTTTTGAGTAAAAGCTTCAAGATAGTCACTAATACCTTCATGTCCTTTAGCATCTGGATACAAATCCTTAGCACGAGAATGTTTAGCATTAATTGAATTAGTCGTAACAAAATATTTAACATTAATTGGAATAGACCAATCAGTTTTCTCACCTTTTCTCTTATATCCCATACAGTAAAAACCAGAATGATGAGGAACTTTGAAAACATCCAATGTTTTTATATTATAAGCAAGAATTCGTTTTTTGAATATTCCATTCATAATAGTTGGAGATTCCATATCTGCTGTCAATAGAATTCTATGCCCATTCACCACTACCATATTAACAATAGAATTAATATTTTCATTTGCATTACTATAATAACTATCACTATAATAATCTGTATAATTCGCAGCCCCAGCTGGCTTATTTACTTGAAGACGCTGTGCTGTATTATAGAAATAAACTTTCATTTCACCTAACATAACAAACGGACTACCCTTAGCACTTTCTCTAAAACTAGGATCTTTATCAACATAAACAATTTTATTACCATAGTAATTTTTAATACCATTATATATGTTTTTCATACTTTCTGTTTTTCCAGCATCTTGAAACGTATAAGATTTCATATAAACTTTTTTCACATGAATATATTTTGCTAAATCTACTGCTCCAGAATTATGATCATTATGATTATGAGAAAGAACCATAAACTCTAATTCCTTCACACCTACTTTTAATAAATAATCCTTCATTCGTTCAAAAGTATTCTCAGCACCAGTATCAATTAAACCATATTTTCCATTAGACTCTAATAAAATAGAATCTCCAACAACCCTAACAAAATGAATTTTATTTGTAACATTCTTTTTCCAATTAACATAAAGGTGAACATTACAATTCTTTTTAGAAGCATCACAAAAGTCACTTGCTTTATATACTTTACTTTGACTATAACTTTTTCCACTTCCATCTGGTTTTGTATTCCATTCTTTTCCAGACTCTACGATATAACCACTCTTTGTAACATATAAATACTTTTTATTATTATAGTTAAATAAACCATCTTTACCAAGCTTAGAACCATAATTAATCTTAATAGGTTGAATCTCAGTATCAAAATAAAGAACTCCATCACTTCCAACCGTAATATCAGAACGCTTCTTTACAGTTCCTCCATTCGCATGAAAAACAATTCCCACTACATTTTTCTTTCTCTTAACCACTGTTACTTTAATAGTTGCCTTTTTACCACCAGCAGTTTTCGCCGTAATAACTGCTTCTCCTGGACTAATTCCAATTACTCTTCCTTTCGGAGTAGCTCTCGCAACAGAACTCTTAGATGAAGAATAAGTAATGGCATCACTAACCTTTTTCCCAGAAGAAGTTGTAACTTCTAGTTGAACTTTATCATATACTTCTAGCTTAGATAATTTAGAATTTTTCTTAATTTCAATAGACTCTTCTTTAGAAACAACAGAACTAGTTAAGTCAATACCACTAATATTACTATCACTCCAATTAGCATATAAATCAATAGAATAAAACGAATCATCTGAAGTTAATACTTTCAAAACATCAGATACTTTATAAGACTTTGACTCACTCATAAAGTAAGTCTTTCCATCATAATAATTCTTAAAATACCATTCTCTTCCCTTTTCTAAAGAAGTACCATTTTTCTTCAACGAAAATTTAGTACCAGAAATACTATTGATATTTTTTATAGTATCTTTATCCGTATATTTTGCATAATAATTATCCCCATAATATAAATATCCATGTTCAGTAAGTCCAAAACCCGTTGTAGAAACACTTCCTCCTTTTGGATAGAAATAAAAATTGATTTCTTTAGCCGATACTGTTATTCCTCCAATCAAGAAACACATAATCAAAAAGAATATCCTTTTCATACACTCACCTCTATTATCATAATTATTTCATAACAAAACTTAAATTACAATTTATATCTTGAAATAATTGACATTTTTATACAAAAAAAGAAGAAAAACTTCTTCAATTGAAAAAAGATTAAAAATAATTCTGTAAAAGTATCAAAATAATCAAAGTTAAATAAATAAACACTGTTATAGATGTCCCAACAATTCCTGTAATTAATCCTGATAAGCCGATTTTACTTCCATATCCACGATAAGATTTTACTCCAAAGATAATAGCCATAATACCTGTTGGCAATGCCATATACCAAAATAAACCAGTTAAAATAGAAATAATTCCAAGTACCAAAGATACAATATGCAAAACTCTACGATCTTTATTTTTATTTTTCATAATTACCTACTCCATTCTCTTCTAATTTTATTGAACTAATTTCCTTCAATGATTCTAAATCATGAACTTTAACAGCGCTTTCACTAACCGTATATAAACGATTATCAATATACAATCCTCTCAATAACTTTGAACTATTATAGTAATAATATGCACTTTTACTCTTATCATGACTAATAATCCCACGTAAATCAAAACCATTTTCTAAATCAATATGATATACAAAATACCCTTCAGATGTATATAAATCCACATCCTCTTCTTCTTTCTCTTCACTATCAATTATAATAGAATCTTCATCATAATGATTAACAGGAATTGCTAATAAATTTTTTTCTTTAGAAAATAGTAAAGCTTTAGGATTTGAAAGAATTGCTGAAGTAGTCATTCGATCTCCTATGGTTGTCTTAGATATTTCTTTCGGATTATGAATATCACTAACATCAAATAAACTCATCTTCATTCCAGTCTGTCTAGCCCAATTACTAATTATTTTACCACTAGAATCCCTCGTAATGTCTTCCTCTGTATTAACACCAATTCCAATCAAATGAGTATCATCATATGGATGCAAATAAGTACTATAACCAGGTATATGTAATTCACCCATAAACGTTGGATTCGTTTCATCACTTAAATCAATCACAAATAAAGGATCTGTATTTTGATAGGTGACAAGATAAGCCTTATGATTCATAAATCGAGAAGCATACATTCTCTCACCCTTCGCAACACTTTCGCTCTCACCAATTTGTTTCATTTTATCATCAAAAATAGCTATTCGAGTTCCTTCATCACTTTCCAAAGCTACTCGTAAATGATTATTATTTTCATCCAAAGAATATTGATTAATTGTTTTTCCTAAAACTTTAGTTTTAGAAGAATAAACAACTCCTTTATTCTTATCAATTCTAAATTTAAAAATATTAGTATAATCATCATAGAAATCATCTTCATCAAATAAACCAATCACTCCTTTTAAACCAAATAGTTTAGAAAGAGTAATTTCATCTTCATAATCTTCATCTAACAAATAAATAGCTTTTTTAGATACATAAGCATTAGAAATATCCATTAAATAAGAATCTAATTGAATCATCTTATTTATAGAATCTAAATCAATAGTACAAATCAAAGTTTGAATATTACTAGAATAATCTTTTAAATATTGAATATCAGAAAAATCAATTTGATATTTTTTTCCATCTTCCATATAATCTCTAACAATTTTATCATTTTCTTCTCTCAGTTTTCCTTTAGAGAAAACATATAACTGATTATCAATACATCTAGTTGTATAATATGGTTCATATAATGTAACCGTTTTCACACTTTTAGGATTTTTCTTATTAGAAATATCATAAACTTTAATAATCGTATCCTGATGATAATAGTCTTTTCCTAATGAAGAAATAACTACTAATTTATCTTGATAAAGCATTAAATCTACTGGAATACTATCATCATTGCTTTTTATAACACTTTCAATAGAAATACTATCAGATTCCTCCGCATTAGTAATAACAACATCTCTCTTAGAAATAGAATAAATATAATTACCATCTGTCTTTATAATATCAGCCTCATCTACTCCATCTACCTGGATATTCGTTTTAGAATAATCTTTAACTTCCCCATCAGAAGATTTTCTAGTGGCATTTATCATAACATCGTCACCACGAATATCACTCCATTCATCATAGACAACAGGATGGGAATCAATAACAATACTAAATGGTAAAAATAACATTTTTTCAATAAAAGACATCTCATGATATACATTATTCTTATAAAAAGAGTGTAATTCTCTTTCACTACGAATACGCTTAACTTGATCATTCTCAGTAAGAATAGACAAAACAATAATTCCTATCAAAATAACTATAAATAAACCAATAGCTTTCATATACTTTTTCATGGGCACACCTCTATAATTAAATTTTAACATAGCAAAAAAAAACTATCAATTAAAAAAAGTGACTTATCAAACAAATAAATCACTTCAAATGATTCTATTTACTTTTCTCAAAACTTTATTTCCATCCACACTTTTTAATTGGAACTCTCCATCTTCATAAAGAATATAGCTTTTACTTCCACCCCTTGGATTACTAATAGATCCAGGATTTAAAAACAATTGATTTCCTTCCTCCTTCATAGAAGAAACATGAGAATGCCCCGACAAGAACACATCAAAATCAACATCAGGTGGACTAGATGGATAATATAGATGACCATGTGTCATTAAAACTTTCATTCCGTCCATAGGAATTAACAAATAAGTTTTATCAACAGGAAAATCCAAAGAAGAAACATTATAATCACAATTCCCCCTAACAGCAATTATTTTATCCTTATAAAGATTTAAAAACAAAGATAATTGTTCTGGATTATATCCTCTATTATTAGGACCAGATAATATATCTCCTAATAATAATATTCTATCAAAAGAAGAATCATTTTGAATTACCTTTTTCATACATTCAAAATTTCCATGTATATCTGATATAATAAGTACTCTCATATACTACCTCTCAATTAAACTCAAACTTACTTTATTCTTTTCTAAAGAAATGTCATCAACCCAAACATCAACAATATCACCAACACTAAATAAATCACTAGGATGTTTTATATAACTAGTAGATAGTTTAGATATATGAGCAAGCCCATCCTCATGTAAACCAATATCAATAAATAATCCAAAATCAACCACATTACGAACGGTTCCTTGTAATTTCATACCAACACTTAAATCTTTAATATCTAAGATATCACTTTTCAACAATGGTTGTGGATATTCATCTCTAGGATCTAGATTGGGTTTTTTTAAACTACTGATAACATCTTCTAAGGTATAAATATCTGTTTCTAATTTATTAACATATTCTTCTACAGATAGTTGATCTAATTTTTCAACTAAAGCATCCGTTCCAACATCACGAATACTCATTCCTAACTCTTTTAACAATTGTTCTGCTATTGAATAGCTTTCTGGATGAATAGCAGTAGAATCTAAAACATTATCTCCTTCTGTAATTCGTAAAAATCCAATGGCTTGTTCATAAGCTTTATCTGATAACAATTTTTTCTTCTTAACTTCTTCACGAGATAAGATTTTTCCTACTTTTTCACGATAATCAATAATCTTTTTTATAGCTGCCTTCGTAACACCAGACACGTAAGAAAGTAATGCAGAAGATGCCGTATTAATATTGACACCGACACTATTAACACATTTTTCAACAACAAAATCCAATGAATTAGATAACTTCTTAGCAGCAACATCATGTTGATAAAGACCTACTCCAATTCCCTCTGGTGGTATTTTAACAAGCTCTGCTAAAGGATCCTGTAATCTTCTTCCAATGCTAACAGCACTTCTTTTTTCAACCGCCAAATCTGGGAATTCATCAATAGCTTGCTGCGACGCAGAATAAATAGATGCCCCAGCTTCACTAACAATCACATATTTACAATCTAATCCATATTCTTTAATCATTTCACTACAAAACTTTTCACTTTCACGAGAAGCAGTACCATTACCTATCGCAATAATATCAACATGGTACTTCTTAATAAGTTGCGAAACGACCTCTTTACTAATAGGAATATTCTTACTTTCTTGTCCTTTTAAAAACGGCTTAATAACAGTACTATCTAAATATTTACCATTTTTATCCACAACGGCTAACTTACATCCATTAACAAATCCAGGATCAAATGCAAGAACTACTCTCTCTTTCATAGGAGGAGTAAGTAGTAATGCCTCTAAATTCTTACCAAAATTTTCAATTGCTGCTTCTTCTCCTTTTTCAGTAAGTTCACTACGAACTTCTCTTATAACAGAAGGTGCGATTAATCTTTTATAAGAATCTTCTATTGCTTCTTTAACATAAGAACATACAAAGCTCTTATCATTCTTAATTAACTTATGTTCTAAATAAGATAGTATTTCATCTTTATTCACATCTATTCCAACAGTTAATATTTTTTCATTTTCTCCCCGATTTAATGCCAAAATACGATGAGGCTTAATATACTTGACTGCTTCATTATAATCATAATACATCTCATAGATTTTTTTCTCATCCACAGCATTTTTTTTAATAGTAGAAGTAATTACCCCATTTTTAAAATAATAACTTCGAATCCATTTTCGATAAGAAGCATTATCACTAATCCACTCTGCTATAATATATTTTGCTCCAGTAACAGCATCATCAACAGTTTGAATAGTATCATTCAAAAACTTACTACACATAGAAGTAATATCTCCACTAGTTGGAAAACTCATCATCATTTTAGCTAAAGGCTCAAGACCAGCTTTAATCGCTTCTGTTGCTTTTGTTTTTTTCTTTTCTTTATAAGGACGATACAAATCATCAACTTCAACTAACTTATTACAATTCAAAATAGATTGTTTTAACTCATCTGTAAGCAATCCTTTTTCATCAATTAAACGAATAACATCTTCTTTTCTTTTTAATAAATTCTCCTGATATTCATAAACATCTCCTATTTTCTTAATAGCTTCCTCATCTAAAGCACCAGTTGCTTCTTTACGATATCGTGCAATAAAAGGAATCGTATTCCCTTCAGACAACAAAGAAAGAACAATACTTACTTGCTTTTCAGTAATTTCTAAATCTTTTGCAATTTCTTTTATAATCATTTCATTCATTTACGTAACCTCCATCATCTACAAAGAATATTATAACATGAATTTTTCACGATAATAAAAAAAGTAGATTAATATCCACTTCTTAATAAATCAAATGTTACATTATAACTAGTTCCAAACTGACTTGCTTCTGCTTCACTAGAAAATAGTAAATCGAATAAGAATCTTTTTCCAAATCCAATTCCACCACCACGATCTAATACAATGGCATTAAAATCCCCTAATGCACTACCAGATACTTTAACAATGCTTCCTATTGGATACTGTCTATCTCCTGCTACAATACGAACTGTTCCATAAGTAGGATCCTCATAGTATATATTACCATCTCCAGCATAATGACCATTCGATAAATATCCACTGCATCCAACACAATCTGGGCCATACGCAGACATTACCCCAACTTGTGTATCAATAGAAGGTGTTTCAACAACTTCTAATTGTGGTGCTGCTGCTACAGGAGCAGGTTCTTCTTCCACAACTTCCACAACAGGTTTCTCTTTAGGAACTTCTTCTGTATGAACTTCCACAGCTTTTGCAAAAGTAGTTGTTTTAATACTTTTTGCTTTTAAACCAATGTTAATTTTTTTATGTTCCGGTTGTAAAAAAATACAACAAGCAATCAGAACAATCATGAAAACCGAAACACCAATTGAAAAATATTTCAGAAAATCTTTCATATAAAATCTCCTTGTATAAATATTTTATCATTAATTCAAATACTTTACAATGTTTATTCTAAGATTTTGTTCTAATACATTCATAATTAGATGCCTTCATATTCTTTTCAATAGAATCAATATTTTGTCCATAAGTATAATTTGGTTGAGTTCCACCTGCTTCTGTAAAAGCCGAATCTAACTGTTCTGCATTAATTCCAGACAATTCAAAATGCTGACTCTCAACTAATTTTCCATCCACGTAATCACAAGTAACACTAACTCCATTTATTTTTTTTACATTTTTAGATAATTGCTCACAAGTCTGATTCAAATTATCCAATACTGCTTCATCTTGTGTTACATCTCCTCTAGTAGTAATCGTTAATTGCATTTTTTCCAATTTACTAGCAGCAAAAGTAAAAACAACACTATATTTTTTATCCAAATTAGTAGTATGATTTTCTAATGAACAAGTCATTCTACCAGTAGTAATCTTTTCTTCAACTTGATTCAATTCTCCAGATTGTAACTTATGAACATATGAAGTAATATCTGGTAAAAAGATAACAAAAGAAAGTATTCCCACAAAAAAGAAAATCATCATAAATATTTTAAATTTACTTGGTGGAGTATAATTAATTTCCACTTTTTTTAAATCCTCATTTACAAGAGTTTGAGAATCAGAACCATTGTCTGCAGAAACCTCAGTAGCAGTAGTATTTTGCGTAACACTAACAGGGGTAGGACTACTTGCTGGTAATGGTGGTTGAACATTAGGAGTAGTATTTACCATATTAGCAGGTACTACATTACTACTAACCCCTGGATTAGCATTATTTTGTGGAACATTAGAAGTAGTATTCACCATATTAGCAGGTACTACATTACCAGTAGCTTCTGGATTAGTATTATTTTGTTGAATATTTGAATCATTCACATAACCAACTCCTATTCTTTCCCTAATTATATCATATCTTATGATCTTAAACTAGATATTTTTTCCTGAAAGTTCTCACTACCAACAATATAACTTCCAGCAGTCAAAATATCAGCCTTATCACAGAACTGTTTAGTATCTTGATTAATTCCACCATCAACATTCACTACAATATCAAGTGAATAGGAATCAATCAAGGCCCTAACTTCTTCAAGTTTCTGAGTAGTCTCTGGAATAAATGATTGTCCACCTTTCCCTGGAACAACACTCATAACTAAGATTAAATCAATATATGGCAAATATGGAACTAATTCTTTTACCGGTGTATCTGGATTAATTGCTAAACCACATTTAATAGAATAGCTTTTAATAAGTTCTAAATCTTTCATAATATTTTCCATAATTTCAACATGTATCGAAATATATTCTGTATTTAATTCTGCATATAAAGGAATATAAGCAGATGGATTTTCAACCATTAAATGAACATCTAATCTCTTAGAAGTATATTCATAAATATGTTTCATTTCTTTAAAAGGCATTGTTTTATTAGAAACAAATTTTCCATCCATAATATCAACATGAATATAATCAACGTCCGTTTCATTTAATTTTCGTAAATCATTTGGAATATCCTTACTACTTAAAAAAGAAGCACTAACTTTCATCAACATCAACTCCTATAAAACTTAAATAATTTTGATAACGACTTTTCAAAATATGATGATGAAAAACCGCCTTTTTTACTTCACACTCTTCCTCTTTCGTATGACTACAGTCACGAAAAGGACAAGGATATTTCTGAAATTCCAAAAAAGCATCCCTAATTTGTTCCTTAGTTGCTTGAAACTCTAACGAGGAAAAACCAGGAGTATCCATCACTTTTCCACCAAATAGTTCAAACAACTCAACTACCCTAGTAGTATGTCTTCCTCTTCCCAATGCCTTAGAAACTTCTCCAACCTCTAAATTCCAACTAGGATTTAAAGCATTCAAAAGAGTACTTTTCCCTGCTCCCGTTTGTCCTGTAAAAACACTAGTTTTATTCTTCAACAATTGCTTAATCTTATCAATTTCTCTATTAGAAATAACCTGATAACCCATTTTTTCATAATAAGAAAGAGTCTCCCAAATAGAATGTAACTCATCATCAGAAACTAAATCTTCCTTTGTTATACAAATGATAGGCTTCACATGATGGATCTCCATTAATACTAAAAATTTATCTAATAAATG
>CAMYXG010000004.1 GCA_947303225.1 uncultured Caryophanales bacterium
ATTAAAAGAAATGTATGAACCAAACAGGTTTATTCCAACAGCATATGAGTTTACTGATATAGCAGGATTGGTAAAAGGTGCAAGTAAAGGTGAAGGACTTGGAAATAAATTCTTATCTCACATTAGAGAAACAGATGCTATCGTAGAAGTAGTTAGATGTTTTGATGATGGAAAAATTATTCATGTAGAGGGAAATATTGATCCAATTAGAGACATAGAAACAATAAATCTAGAATTAGCTATAGCAGATTTAGATATCATAAATAATAGACTAGAGAGGGTATCAAAAAAAGCGAGAACAACAAAAGATAAAAATGATTTATTAGAAGTAGAAACATTAGAAAAATGTAAAAAATCATTAGAAGAAAACAAACCCATTAGGCAATTAGAACTATCAGAAGAAGAAAAAAAATCAATTAAATCATACAGCTTTTTAACCCAAAAGCCAATTATTTATCTTGCTAATATTATGGAAAGTGAATTAGGCAGTGAAGATAATGAATATGTAAAAAAAGTAAAAGAATATGCAGCAACAGAAAATGCAAAAGTAGTAAGCTTATGTGCTAAAGTAGAAGAAGAATTAAGTGAATTAGAGGAAGAAGATAAAAAAGAAATGCTTGAAGGACTAGGATTAGATGGCAGTGGATTAGATAAACTAATTAAAGCAACATACGATATTCTAGGATTAGCAACCTATTTTACAGTGGGAAAAGATGAAGTAAGGGCATGGACATTTAAAAAAGGGATGAATGCTAAAGAATGTGCTGGAATCATTCACACAGATTTTGAAAAAGGATTTATTCGAGCAGAAGTTATTTCCTATGAAGATTTAATAGAATTGGGTTCAGAATTAAAGGTAAAAGAAGCAGGAAAAGCCCGCTTAGAAGGAAAAGATTATATAATGCAAGATGGTGACATCTGTCATTTTAGATTTAATGTATAATATGAAAAGTCAAATAGTTATTTTTGAAGGAAACCAAGAAGATGGAATTTTCTCATCTAATAAAAAATTCTATCCAAAAGAATTTACCAAAGAAGATATTAATAAATTAATTAAAAAAAACAGAATAGAATTAGGAAATAAATACGGTTTTTCTGGACTAAAAATGTTTCAAGTACAACAAAAAATGGAAGATAATGATGATTATCCAGATAATAAGGATGTATTTATAGAAAAAGAAAATATGATGAAAGAAGACTATTTTACAGAAAAAATAGAGGCAGATATATTATTTATTAGTAATAAGTATAAAAAAATAGCTCTTTCTCATAGAATGGCAGATTGTCCTATATTAATAGCAGAAGATAGAAAAAAAGGATATACTGGAATTGTACATTGTGGAATTTATCACATCAACAGAGGTCTTCCAAAAGAATTTATAAAGAAAATGATAGATAAATATCATAGTAATCCAAAAGATATTTATCTATATATAGGAAGTCATATAAAAAAAGAATCATACATCTATGATTGCTATCCAAAAATCGCAACAAACGAAGAAATATGGAGAGAAGCTATTATTAAAAAAGAAGATGGATATCACATTGACCTAGAAAAAGCAATAATGAATCAAATAGAAGATTTTTCTATTGCTGAAATAAAAGTAAGTAAAATAGATACTGCTAGAGATTCAAAATATGCATCTCATTATGCCTCAGTACATGGAGAAAAAACAAAACTTGGCCAAAATATTGTTGGATTTTATTACAAATGAAAAAAAGAGTCTACTTCAAACTCTTTTTATTTTTCTGTAATACTATATCCTTGATCGATGAGAGGTTTAACAACATTGTTGTAGGCATCATCCATACTTCCATAACCATATGAGTAAGAAGAATGATCATCATTAAAGTAATACTCTGGGGCTTTATTCTGAGGATTATCAAACTTAACAAACCCATTCTTTTTGACATTTTCATAAACGATAGGTACATAAAAAGTAAATCGATTTTCTTGATGAAAGAAATCTTTAAAAGTAACTTGATACATTGCAATAATAAAATTACTTCCTGATTTATAAGCAACATATACTTTCTGTCTCTTTGCTTTACCATCTTTACTATAAGAATGATACGCATCATTTACTCCCTCAGCTCTGCTTGGAATAGAAAAAATAGAATCATTATCCATACTTTCAAAATCAGTATTTGTTAGTTCACTAGTATCAGAATATAATCCATCTCCTTCATCTTCTTTTTCATTACTTTTTTCAAAGAATTCACTATCAAAAGAATCTAAAGTAGATTTTTGACTTTGATACATACTATAAATAACAAATCCAATAATAGAAGAAGCAAGAATAAAAATGATTACAAAAACAATAGGTATAATAGTAAAACTCTTAGATATTTCGTTTAAAGTAAACTGTTGATTGAAGTTCAAATTACTTGTTTCTTCTTGATCTCTTTCTATTTCAAAAGCTCTATGACAATACGTACATTTGCAAGATTTATCTGTATCACTAAATTCTAAATTAGCACCACAATTGGGACATTTTTTTTCAACTAATCTCATAATAGAAACCTCCTATAATTCAATATCTATTCATTTCTACACTTGAATAAATAGATGTAGACTTTTGTTCATGACTTTGTTTAAAAGCTTCAATACCAATAAAAACAAAAAGAGCAATCACAGCAATAAAAATAATAATAGAAATAATAGAAGAAAAAATAAAAGAAGTAATCCAATAAGTTAGAAAAGCCTTTGTTGCTTTATTAATTGTAAATGTAAAATTATCATTTTGATCTTTATGAATTAAAAACTCATTTTTGCAATATTCACAGTAACACTTACTATCATTCTCTTCAAATTTCATATTAGCACCACAATTAGGGCATTTTTTTTCAATCAAATTCATAAACTCCTCCATCCTATAAAATAATTATATCATGTAAAATATTAATCATAAAGATTATATTTTTAAAACTTTAATTTATAAAATAAAAAACTAGACATTTATTATTTTCTTTGCTATAATACCTTCGAGTATTTAAAATACTCCTTGCTATTTATAGAAATAGCCGAAAAGTCCAAAAGGAGGTGCAAAAATGCAAAAATATGAAATTATGTTTATTGTAAAACCAGATATGGAAGAAGCAGAAATTCGTAAGACTGCAGAAGGAATGAAGAAAGTTTTGACTGATGAAAAAGCAAACGTTCTAGAAGAAAAAGCAATGGGACAAAGAGAATTAGCTTACGAAATAAGAAAATTCAAGACTGGTTACTATTATCTATTTGTAGTAGAAGCAAGTAAAGAAGCAGAACAAGAATTTAATCGTGTTGCTAGAATTAACGAAAATCTACTTCGTCACTTAATTGTAAAAGTAGAAGAATAAGAAGAAAAAGAGGTATTTTATGAATAAAGTAGTTTTAATTGGAAGATTAACAAGAGATCCTGAATTGAGATATACAGGTAATAATACACCTGTCGCAACATTTACTCTTGCTGTTAATAGAAATTTTTCAAATCAACAAGGAGAAAGAGAAGCAGATTTTATCAATATTGTTGTATGGAGAAAACAAGCAGAAAATGTTAAAAATTATTTAACACAGGGTAGTCAAGCAGCAGTAGAAGGTAGAATCCAAACACGTAGTTATGACGATAACAATGGTCAAAAACGTTATGTAACTGAAGTAGTAGCAGATAATGTTGAATTTTTAGGATCAAAAAATTCCTCAAATAATTCTAATAATTTGAATGCTTCAAATAAAGAAGCAGGACCAACTCCTTATGATTTTGGAGATGCTCCAGAACCAAAGGGAACAGACGTAGATAGTAATCCATTTGCCAATTTTGGTGCAAACATTGAAATTAGCGATGATGAATTACCATTCTAAGAAGGAGGATTAATTATGGCAGAATTCAATCGTAGAAAGAAAAAAATATGTATGATGTGTACTGGTAAAACAGTTGACTATAAAGATCCTGAAACATTGAGAAGATACATTAATGAAAAAGGAAAAATTGTTCCTAGACGTGTTACAGGAAATTGTGCTTTACATCAAAGACATATTTCAAAACAAATCAAAAGAGCTCGTGCAATAGCACTAATGCCTTATTCAAGATAAATGTAGGAAACTACATTTTTTTCTTTATAAAATGACGATTGTATGTTAGACAAATGATATGTTTTATATTATAATAAAATTGTAATTTTATAGAGGTGAATATATGAGTATTATAAAAGGAAAAAAATTTGAAGGTAGAAAGATAAGTTTTGCAATAAGAAAAGCAAAAACGGTTTTTTTAATGGCTCATAAAAATCTAGATTTAGATGCTCTAGGAAGCTCTATAGGAATGTACATGTTTTTAAAAAATCGAAGAAGAAAGTGTTACATTATCATTGATGATAAAAATCACGAACCAGGAGTAGACAAAGTATTAAAAGAATTAGATGGCTGCATTAATATCATTAAAACAGAGAAAATAGAAGAATATCTCCATCCAAAAAAGAATAAGAACCTGTTGATTATTCTAGATACCAATAAAACAGACTTAGTACAAAATAAAGAAGTTCTAAAAAAGATTGAAAATAAAATGATAATTGATCATCATGAATTAGGAAAAACAACTATTAAAAATGCAATTATTATTGACGATAAAAAAGCATCAAGTACTTGTGAAATGATTGCAAATCTAATAGAGCTTTATGATATTGATTTAGAACCATATTATGCAACAATATTATTATCTGGTATTGTATTAGATACAAATAATTTTACCTTAAATACCACAGTGGATACATTTTATACAGCATACTATCTAGCATCTATGGGAGCAAGTGCGAAAAAAGTACAATATTTATTAAAACAAAATATAGAAGAATATACTGAAAGACAGAAATTAATGTCAGCTATTGAAACAATTGATGAAAAAGTAGCATTTACAAAAGCATCTCCATATACACAATATAGAAGAGAAGATTTAGCTAAAGTAGCAGATACATTACTATTTTTTAATAATATAGAAGCATCTTTTGTAATTGGAAAGATTGGAAAAGATGAAATTGGACTAAGTGCAAGAAGCTTAGGAAATTATGATATTATAAAAATATTAGAAAAACTAGGTGGTGGAGGAGATACATACAATGGAGCTGCTCGATTTGAAAACACTACAATTAGTAAAGTAGAACAAGAATTAAAAAAACTAATAAAAGAAGAAGGGGAATAGCATGGAAGTAATTTTTATCAAAGATTTAAAAAATCAGGGTAAAAAGGGACAAATCAAAAATGTTAAAGATGGTTATGCAGAAAATTATCTAATAAAAAATGGTTATGCTGTCAAAAAAACAAAAGAAAATATTAGTAAATTAAACCATGAATTAGCTAAAAAAGAAAAAGAAGACAAAGATAATAAAAAGAAAGCACTAGAATTAAAAGAACAACTATCAAAATTAACACTAGAATTTAAAGTTAAAACAGGTGAAGGAGATAAAGTTTTTGGAAGCATTAGTGTAAAACAAATTAAAGATTCATTAGCAGAAAAAGGATATAAAATTGAAAAGAATAAAATTGAACTTATCAATTCTATTTCAACGTTAGGCTTTCACAATGTAAATATTAACTTATATCCAGAAGTAATTGCTACAATAAAAATACATGTTATAAAATAGAGGTGATAAAATGCCAATAAGAGCTTTACCAAATAATATAGAAGCAGAACAATCAGTTTTAGGCTCTTGTTTCTTATCAAAATATGCACTTCAAAAAGCGGCAGAAACATTAGTTCCCAGTTCATTTTATAATGATAAAAATGGAAAAATTTTTTCAGCTATGACTACATTATTAGATGAAAAAACTCCCATAGATATTACAACAGTAACTAGTTATTTAAAAAAAACAAATGAATTAACAGAAGTCGGTGGAGTAGAGTATTTAACAGAAGTATTAAATTATGTTCCTACCGCAAGCAATATAGATTATTATATTCAAACAGTAGAAGAATCATCATTACTAAGAAATCTAATAGAAACAGCTACAGAAATAGCATCTGAAGGATATCGAACAGATGAAACAGTAAATGAAATCTTAGATAATTCAGAAAAGAAAATATTAAGTATTGTTAAAAATAGAAAAGCAAGTGAATTTAGAACCATTAAAGATGTATTAGTAAAAACACAAGCAGACTTAGAAAAGTTGTCTGAGAGTAAGGGAGAAATAACAGGATTAGCTACTGGATGGTATGATTTTGATCGTATAACAACTGGCTTACATCCAAATGAATTTATTATTATTGCTGCTCGTCCCGCTATGGGAAAAACAGCATTTGCTCTGAATCTAGCAACTCATGCAGCAATGGAGCAAGATAAATCAGTTGCTTTATTTAACTTAGAAATGAGTGCTGAACAATTGGCACAACGTATCTTATCATCCTTAGGACAAATAGAAGGATTTAAACTAAGAACTGGTAATTTAATGAATCAAGATTGGAAAAGAATCAACGAAGCAGTATCACAATTATCAAATACGAACTTAGTAATAGATGATACACCAGGAATAACAATTGGAGAAATTAGAGCAAAATGCAGAAGACTAGCGAGCAGTGAAAAAGGATTATCTCTCATTGTAATTGATTATTTGCAATTGATATCAGGTGGGAAGAATTATGGTTCTAATAGACAACAAGAAGTATCCGATATTTCAAGAAGTTTAAAAACATTAGCAATGGAATTAGGGGTTCCTGTTATAGCCTTATCACAATTATCTCGTGGCGTAGAAGCAAGAGAAGATAAACGCCCATTAATGAGTGATTTAAGAGAATCAGGATCAATTGAACAGGATGCTGATATCGTAATGTTTTTATATAGAGATGACTACTATAATAAAGAAGCAAGAACAGAAGACAATAATAGTATTAGTGAATTGATTATAGGAAAACATCGTAATGGACCAACTGCTACTATAGAGTTATTATTTAAAAAGAATACATCCACATTTTTAAATTTAAGAAAAGACTTTAAAAAGGAGGAGAATGCTAGTGAGTAAAAAAATCAGTTTTATTATCATGATTGGAATAGCCTTTTTTCTAACAACAGGCTTTACTGAAATCTCAAAAACTCCAAAAACAGTATATAGAGTATATTTAAAAGGAAAATCATTAGGATTAATTCAATCAAAAAAATCATTAGAAGATTATATTGATAAAAAGCAAGATGAAATAAAGAAGAAATATAAAGTAAAAAAAGTATATGTTCCAACAGACTTAGATATTGTAAAAGAAACTACTTTTGATAATAATTTAAAAACGAATAAAGAAATATACGATGAAATTAAAGATATTTCTCCTTTTACAATAAATGGATATACAATAAAAATAAAAGGACTTGATAGTAAGAATAGTGAAGGAAAAACAATAAAAGGAAAAACGAATACATTATATGTACTAGATAAAAAAGTATTTACTTCATCCGTAGAAAAAACAGTTCAATCTTTTATTTCTCCAGAAGACTTTAATAATTATGCTAATGATACTCAAAAAGAAATAGAAAGTACAGGAACAATCATTGATAATATTTATATAAAGAATAAAATAACAATTAAAAAAGATAAAATTCCAGTTGATAAAACAATTTATCAAACAGAAGATAATTTAAGTAAATATCTACTATTTGGAACAGTAGAACCACAAGCAACTTATACAATTCAGGATGGAGATACTATCAGTGATGTAGCTTTCAATAATAAAATATCAATTGAAGAGTTCTTAATTGCCAATCCAGATTTGCAAGATGAGAATAGTCTTTTATCTCCAGGACAAGTGGTAACATTAGGAATACTAAAACCACAGATAAGTATTGTAGAAGAAGATCATGTTGTAAAAGATGAAGAACAAAACTTTACAACAAAGACAGAAGAAGACCCAGAGCAATACACAAATTATTCAGAAGTAAAGCAAGCAGGAATAAAAGGATTAAATCGTGTGACTCAAAAAGTTCAAAAAGTGAATGGTGAGACCGTATCATTAGTTAGTATTTCACAAGAAGTATTGAAAGAGCCAGTTGAAGAAGTAATTGTAAAAGGAACAAAGCAGCCAGTATCAGGTTGGAGTGGAGGATACGGAGATTTAATAATTACAAAAGGAATGTTTGGATGGCCAGCTACATGTTCTACAGTTTCATCAGGATTTGGATGGAGATGGGGAACATTACATGATGGAACAGATATAGCAGGATGTGGTTATGGATCAAATATATTTGCCGCAGAATCAGGAGAAGTAGTAACAGTTAGTTACAAATATGATAATGGACAGTATATTACAATTAGACATGATAATGGGTATTATACGATGTATGCTCATTTATGTAGTGGCTGTACATACGTTAAAGTAGGAGATAGAGTTCAAAGAGGACAACCAATTGGTGGTATGGGACAAACCGGTTTTGCAACAGGAGTACACTTACATTATGCAATATGGACTGGTCCACCTTATGCAGGAGGAACTGCGTTAAACGCAATGAATTTCTATTAAAATGAAAGTTAAAACAATAGCAAGTGGATCGAAAGGAAATTGTACAATTGTGTTATGCAAGAATACAAATTTAATAATTGATATGGGAATTTCCTACTTAACTTTAAAAAGAAGTTTAGAAGAAAATTCCCTTTCTTTTACAGATTTTAAAGGTATACTGATAACACATTGTCATAAAGATCACACAAAAGGATTAAAAACCCTTTTAAAAAATACACATTTAAAAGTATACATTCCAGAAAGCATGTATGAAAGTTTAGAAGAATATGTCCCATATTCTAAATGTGAATTTATAGAAGATGAGTTTTTTATAGATGATATGAAAATAGAATTAATTCACACTTCTCATGATGCTCCATCTTCTGTAGGATTTATTATAGAAGAAAACAATAGAAGTTTAGTGTATGTAACAGATACAGGATATATCAATAGAAAATATTTAGCAAAAATGGTTGATAAAAATGCATATATTATAGAAAGTAATCACGATGAGGTAATGTTAATGGATGGACCATATCCTAGATTTTTAAAAGAAAGAGTAATAAGTGATAAAGGTCATTTATCGAATAAAACAACGGCAAAGTATTTAAAAAAAATCATTAGTAAAAATACTAAAAATATCATTCTTGCTCATCTAAGTGAAAAAAATAATTCAGAAGAAAAAGTATTAGAAGCAATGAAAGAAGAAGGACTAGATTCAAAAATAAACATCAGGATAGCTAGACAAGATGAAGAAAGTCCTTTAATTGAGGTATAAAATGATAAAAATAATAACAGTCGGATCAATAAAAGAAAAATATTTAAAAGAAGCTATTACAGAGTATCAAAAAAGAATTTCAAAATATACAAGAATAGAAATAATAGAAGTAAAAGATGAAGGTTTAGTTGAAAAAGAAAAAGCACTAAAACTAGAAGAAGAAAAAATAAGAAAATATATAAATGAAAGAGATTATCTAATTACATTGGAAATCGAAGGAACAGAAATAACTTCAATAGATTTTGCAAAAAAAATGAATTCTCTTTGGTTAGATAATAGTAACCTAGTATTTGTTATAGGAGGAAGTTATGGACTTTCTGAAAACATAAAAAAAGAATCAAAATGGCATTTATCATTTTCTAAAATGACTTTTCCTCATCAACTATTTCGAGTATTACTATTAGAACAAATCTATCGATCATATAAAATTAATAATAACGAAAGTTATCATAAGTAGGTGAAAAAATGATAGGAAATAAGTGGGATGATTTACTGAAACAAGAATTTCAAAAAGATTATTTTAAAGAATTATTAGAATTCATAAAACAAGAATATAAAACAAAAACAATTTATCCAAAACAAAATGAAGTATTTAATGCCTTTCGTTATACTAATTTTGATAATGTTAAAGTTGTTATTTTAGGTCAGGATCCTTATCATGGACCAAATCAAGCAGAAGGACTATCATTTTCAGTAAGTAATGAAGTATTAAAACCACCTTCCTTGCAAAACATTTTTAAGGAACTAGAAAGTGACATAGGAATACCATTTCCAGAACATAATTCATTAAAGCCATGGGCAAAAGAAGGAGTTTTATTATTGAATGCAGTGCTTACAGTAGAGGAACATAAACCCACATCACATAAAAATAAAGGATGGGAAATTTTTACAGATGATGTAATTAAATTGATTAACGAGAAAAAAGAACCTGTTGTGTTTATCCTATGGGGCTCTTATGCTAGAGCAAAAAAAACATTAATTACAAATACAAAACATTTAATCATAGAATCTGCCCATCCATCACCATTTTCGGCACGTAATGGTTTTTTTGGAAGTAAGCCTTTTTCTAAAACAAATCAATTTCTAAAAGAAAATGGAATTAAAGAGATAGATTGGAGAGTAGAATGATGAGAAAAAAAATAGATAATATGACTAATATTTTTATAATGTTTTGTATTTATGCATTAATAGGTTGGTTATATGAAGTATTGTGGATGCGTTTCGTTGTATCACCACATAAATGGATCAATCGAGGAGTCTTAATAGGACCATTTTTACCAATCTATGGCTTTGGAATGTTATTATTATATTTTCTATTAAAAAAAATAATCACAACAAGACATCCATTAAAAAATAGAATGATAAGAAATATCTCTTTGATTACCATAATAACATTTATCTTCACTACTATCATAGAATATACAACTCCAAAAATCTATCAAGTAAGTATTTATCTTAAAGAATATGGTCTAAAATTATTTATCATAAATTTGATAGGAATCATTATGATAAATCTTATACTAGAGAAGACAAAGAATAAAAAACTAAAAGAAGTTGATATGACAATAGTACTGATATTCCTATTAATATGGTTAATAGCCACAGGTATTGAATATATTTCTCATTTCATTATGGATAGGTATTTTCATATCATGCTATGGGATTACACAAAAGACTTTTTAAATGTAAATAAAAGAATTAATTGGGATGCTAGTAGAAATTTTGCTATAGGAGGGACTTTTTTGTTGTATGTAATACAACCAGTAATCAATAAATTTGTATTTAAAATATCAACAAATACAAAGCTAAAAATAGCATTAATAATAGGAATACCTATGGCATTGGATTTTATCTTACATGTTATATTAAAAATAGTATAAAAAAATATTCACAGTTTTGTGAATATTTTATTTTACCTGAGCTTGAACTGCAGTAATAGCAATAACTCCAACAATATCATCAGAACTACAGCCCCTAGATAAATCATTAATTGGAGCGGCAATTCCCTGAGTAATAGGACCATATGCTTCAGCTTTAGCCAATCTTTCTACCAATTTATAGCCAATATTTCCAGCATCTAAATCAGGAAAGATTAAAACATTAGCATGACCTGCAACGTTACTATTTGGGGCCTTGGATTGCGCAATACTAGGTACGATAGCAGCATCTAATTGCAACTCACCATCAATTTGATAATTAGAATATTTTTCTTTAGCAATTTTTACTGCATTAACAACCTTATCTACATCAGAATGACTTGCACTTCCCATACTAGAATGAGATAGCATTGCAACAATTGGTTCTTTTTCTACTAATAATTGAAAGCTATCGGCACTACTTTTTGCAATAGCCGCTAATTGCTCACTATCGGGATTCTGAACTAATCCAGCATCAGAAAATAGAAAAGTACCATTTTCTCCATATTCACAATTCGGAACAATCATTAAGAAAAATGCAGAAACCAATAAAGTATTTGGCTTGGTTTTAATAATCTGTAAAGCAGGTCTTAAAGTATTTGCTGAAGAATGACAAGCTCCGGAAACAACACCATCAGCTTTTCCAACTTTCACCAACATACAAGCATAATACATATAATCTGTTAATAATAATCTTTTGGCTTCTTCATAGGTCATTCCTTTTTCTTTTCGAAGATTTACAAATAATTGTATTAATTCTTCTGTAAGAGGATCTGTATCAGGACAAATAAAGTGAATAGAAGAAAAATCATAATTCACATAATTTGATTGAATCTCCTCTTGATTACCAATCAAAATAATATTAGCAATACCTTCTTTAGAAGCAGTAACTGCAGCATCTATAACTCTTTGATCCATGTATTCAGGTAAAACAATAGTCTTAATTTCATGTTTTGCTCTTTCTTTTAAAGCATCAATAAACCTCATAATATCACTCTTTCTATTTATTATTTAATATCTCAAATATTTCTCTTTTTTCATTATTATAAAACTCTTTCTTATGATAACGTTTTAAAAAGGCAACAATTCTAGAAGGAAAAGATACAACTAATTGATTAAACTCTACCACAGTATCATTATAAAATTTAATAGAACCAACGATATTTTCTTCATTATAATTCAAATCTTCTAGTATAGATAATAAAGATTCACTTTTTAATAACTTATCATTTTCATCAATAGCCTTAAATAATTCATTATAAACCATTTTTAAAAGATTATGTTTTTCAAAATGATTTAATTCATCACGATCTTCGTCTAAATCTGTCATAAATTCTTTTAATTTCAATTCTTTCATTATGATTGGTTTAGCTCTTTCTAATAATTCTTTTTTCTTTTGTAGATATAAATCAATATCCTCTTCAGCTTTATCAATTTTAATAATAGCTAGTTGAAAACGATTATTGCAAATAGTAAAGATAAATAGAAAAAAAGAAATAATAACAACGGTAAGTATAATTCCTTCTAACATTCAATCACTCCATTCTAACTCATTATAACAAATTCTTAAAGTGAATACAATCTTCCAAAAGAACAAAAAAAAGAAAATATCATCTATTTTCTCTTTTGAAATCCACTTCTTTCTTGAAAATATAAATGAGTATGATATTCATCAGATACTCCACTACTATTAGCTGTAACTTTCAAATAAGAGCGCAATTGATCATACAAAGAAGAATCAAATTGGAAAATGGTATTAGCATGTTTTTGAATAGCTTGACGTATTAATTCTTTCGAAAAAATATGTTTAGATTTATCCCATCCAAATTGATAAGACAATTGAATATCTTGTAATGAATGAGATTGATGATTCATTCTAAATTGTTTAATTAATTCACGACGAATCTTAGAAACCATTATCTGATAAAACTCTTTTTTATGAATAACTCTTATAAAAAAATGATATTTCTGATAAAAATCTTGATATTTTTTGGAAGGATCTAAAAAAGCAAGATTTACCTCTTTAATATAATCAAGTACAATTTGTTCAGCAAATAAATCAATCAAAGACTTATGAGGTAATATTTCTTCTTGATAATGATTAATAACATAATTCCATAGAATAGTTTGAATCGACTTATAAATATGATTACAACGTGAAGAATAATAATCTTCTATAGATTGAATATTAGATACACCTAATCCAACATTAGGAATAATAGTACTTGTAACAGGAGAGGTTTCTTCACACCTAGAAAACAAATTAGGATATTTTTCTTTTAAATGACGAATAATATCAAGATAGTGTGAAAGATTTTTTTCATCACTCCAGATAATAATATTATCAATCTGATTGGAAGAAGTATGAAATTGATACTGACAAGGAATGCATTCTTTTAAACACTCTTTATGAAAAAGTCTACATATTTTGAATAAATCATAAGATTTACTATGAATACTTAAAAAGTAATCATTTTTTTTCTGATTATCTAAAAAATAGTGAGATGAAATCTTTCTCCATTTATTTTGAGTTTTAGGTGGAAAACCATACTTACGAGCAAGATTACTAAAAGAAGAATGAGAATCATGAAAAAGAGAAGAAATCTCTTCAATAGATATATCCTTTGAAAGGGTTAATAGTTTTTCTTTTAATAATAAGAAATCGTCATCTATAACATTCTCTTTTTTTAATTGTTGAAATTGTTCATTAGAAATAGATGTAATAAAAATCATCCAATTCTGAAAAAGAAACTGATAATAAGAATCTCTGTTGGATTTCAAAAGGTCTAGATGTTGAGAAGATATAGGAGATTTTGATAATAATATATTTTGAAAATCCTTTTGATTTGATTGAGAAAAAGCAGTAACATATTTTTGAAGATTACTATCTTTATCTAATGGATCTTGAATTGAATCAATATATTTTTTCATAATACACCTCACAATTTCGAGGTATTATTATAGTACAATCAAATAAACTAGTCAAACATTAATCATTAATTTCATCAAAGGTAGGATCTGTTTCTTTTGGTTCTGTTCCTTTCAAATAATACATTAGTTTTGTATTTTTCGAATTATCACTTACTGGTTTTCCAGAAATCGGCTCCACTAGCATCGCAACAACATTTTTTGGTTGCTCGTACCATCCCTCATCTGAATCTAAATCCTTTTCATATTCTTCCATCGTCTGATACCAAATATTTTGAGCATATTTGTAATCACGTTTTGATAATTCTTCATTATTATCATGCCCAACCCATACAGCACAAACAACATTTTTATTAAAACCAATATCCCAATTATCACTTTGTGTTGTTCCACTTTTTAGAGCATAAATATGTTTTAATTTAGAAGATAAACTAATAGCTGTAGGATAATTATAATCAATGTATAACGGATCATAAGTGGCAGTTAACATATTATTTAAAATAAAAACCAAACTGGAATTTAAAACAAGTTCCTTAGATTCATTTCTCTGAAATAAAACATTTCCATTTCCATCCACTACTTTAGTAATAAAATGTGGTTCTATTTTATATCCTAAATTAGCAAAAGAAGCATATCCAGCAGCCATATGTAAAATATTGATTTCATTTGTCCCAAGAGGTAAAGAAGGAACACTTTCTAGTTTTTCTTGAATACCAACTCTTCTAGCAACATTAATTAAGGCATCAAATCCTAAGAACATATGGGTTTTAATTGCATAGATATTTTCACTATATGCAATTGCTGTAGCCATAGAAATAGCTTTATTTCCATATTTATTATTATAATTATTAGGTGTATAAACTTGCTCATTTTCAAGAGGAAAAGAAGTTTTTTCACTAATAAAAGAAGAACTAGAAGTGAACCCATTTTCTAACGCTGCATAATATAAGTATGGTTTCATAGTTGATCCTACCTGCCTAAAAGAATGAGTAGCTCTATTATAAGAAGAATCATTATAATTTCTTCCACCAATCAAAGCTAATACCCCACCTGTATTGGGATCTAGCAGAACACTAGCAACTTCAAGGGAATCATTTTCACCAAATGATTTTTCAACATTTTCCTCTAAAATTTTCTGTGCATTAAAATCAAAAGAAGTATAAACCTTTAATCCATTAACTTCACTATAATTATTAGGAATTTGTTCCATTTGTTTTAACTCTTCCATAACAGCATCTTGATAATAATTAATACTAGATAATGAAATATCATCATCTTTTCCCACTATAGTTAATTCTTCTTGATAAGCTTCATTTTTTTCTTCTTCCGTAATAATATGATTATGAACTAAATTAGATAAAACGATAAGTTGTCTTTTCTTAGCAACATCATAATGTAAGATAGGAGAATAATTACTAGGAGCTTTAGGAATAGCTGTTAAAAGAGCTGCTTCCGCTAAGTCTAATTCTTTAGCAGATTTTCCAAAATAAAACTTACTAGCTGTTTCAATTCCATATTTACCATGGCCATAATTAATGGTATTTAAATATCCTTCCAATATTTCTTTTTTACTATAATTAGCTTCAATTCGCATAGTATACCACATTTCATTCCATTTTCTCTTCCAAGTTTTATCAAAATCTAAAAATAAGTTTTTTGCATACTGTTGAGTAATAGTAGAAGCACCTTGCTCCATATTATGATTTTTTATATTTGTATACATTGCCTTTCCAATTCGTAAAAAATCAAATCCAAAATGCTTATAGAAGTACTTATCTTCGGTATAGATTGTTGCTTGAATTAAATAATCACTTATATCATTTAGTCCAACCCATTCCATAGATTCACTTCCTTGAAAAAAAACTTCATTATTCTGATCATAAAGAGTAATATGATTTGCACTATTAATTAATAACTTAGGAGAAAACTTAGCATAAAGAAAGCATCCACAGCAAGAAAAAAACATAATAGTAATGGAAAAAAAGAATACTTTTTTGAAAAATCTTCTACCATTCATAATAATCCTCCATTCCTTTATAGTATTGATAAGTTCTAAAAAAATATGTATTAAAAAGAAGAAACTTATGTTATAATCAAAACATAAATTTAAAGAGGGTGGTACTGTGCCTAAAATGAAGGCCTTAATCAGAATAGAAAATGAGGATACAAAAGAAGAAATAAAAACAACTGCCATTATGCAAGATAATAGATTATTATATAAAGATAATCATCAAGCAACAATGACAATAGATTATAAAGAACCGAGAATAATCCGAGAAACAAAAGAATTAAAAATAACTTACCCTTTTAAAAATAATAAAAAGACTATAGGAATGATTGAAATAAAAGATACAAATCAAGTTTTAAATATAGAGATTCAGACAAAAAAAATAAAAAGAAATAATAATGATATAGAAATCAAATACATAATAGAAAACAAACAATTTATATATCAAGTGGAGGAGATAAAATGAGTATATTAAAAGAATTTGAACAAGACGTAAAAAACATGATAAAAAAGGCAGGATATGAATTAGAAAAATTTACATTAGAACCATCTAATAGAAGAGATTTAGGAGAATATCAAATAAATGATGCAATGCAGTTAGCGAAGAGTTATCATCAAAACCCAAGAGAAATTGCTGAAAAAATAGTAAAAGAATTAGAAAAAGATGATCGATTTGTAAATATTAATGTTGCTGGACCAGGATTCATTAATGTTAGTTTAAGCGATGATTATATGAATAGTATTCTAAATCAAATAAATAATGATATCTTTAACAATATTGATAAAAGAGAAAAGAAAAAGATAATTATTGATTATGGCGGAGCAAATGTTGCGAAAGCACTACACGTTGGTCATTTGAGAAGTGCTAATATTGGAGAAGCATTAAAAAGATTAGCTAATTTACTTGGTTACGATGCACTAGGAGATGCACATTTAGGAGACTTTGGTAGACCATTAGGATTAGTAATCAAAGAAATAAAAGATATGTATCCAGATTTACCATATTTTGATAAAAACTATCAAGGAGATTATAGTGAAGTAGAACTACCTATAACCAATGAAGATTTAGAAAGAATATATCCATTAGCTTCTAATAAAGCAAAAGAAGATGAAGAATATTTAGAAGAAGCAAGAGAAATAACCGTAAAATTTCAACAATATGAAAGAGGATATTATGATTTATTAAAAAGAATCGTAGAAATTTCCAAAGAAGATATTAAGAAAACATATGAATCACTAAATGTTCACTTTGAAATATGGAATGGTGAAAGTGATGAAATGAAATATTTCAAAGAACTAAATGAACAATGTGAAAAAACAAAAGTCTTGACAGATAGTGAAGGAGCAAAAATTATTGAAGTAGCAACAGAAGAAGATAAAGCACCAATGCCACCACTAATGTATATTAAATCAAATGGATCCGTTTCATATGATACAACCGATTTAGCAACAATAATAGAAAGAAAAATAAATGTCAATCCAGACGAAATCTGGTACGTAGTAGATGGACGTCAATCACTTCATTTTGAACAAGTATTCCGTGCTTCTAGAAGAGCTAAATTAGTTGAAGATAATGTTGTACTAGAACATATTGGTTTTGGGACCATGAACGGAAAAGATGGAAAACCATTTAAAACAAGAGATGGTGGAGTTATGCCACTAAAAACATTAATTGATTTAGTTTGTGAAGAAACAGAAAAAAGAATAACTTCTGAAGAAATTAAGGGTGAAGAAAAGAAAAAAATTGCGAAAACTGTAGCCGTTGCAGCATTAAAATATGCAGATTTATTACCATTTAGAAGTACAGATTATATTTTTGAAATAGAAAAATTCTCTGATTTAGATGGAAAAACAGGACCATATTTACTATATTCAACGATTCGTATGAAATCATTATTAAAAAAAGCAGAAAATATTGAAGCAAAAGAAATAACAAAATTGAAAGGATCAACAGAAAGAGATATTGCATTAACAATTCTAAATTTACCAATTACATTAGAAAAAGCAATAGAGACAAAATCTTTAAATGAAATAGCAGAGTATCTATATAAATTAACCTCAACATACAATAAATTTTATGCTGAGAATAAGATTATTGGTGAAAAAGATAAAGAATTACAATCATCATGGATTGTTCTAACTAATTTAGTTTATAAAGTAAATATCATGTTATTAGAAGTACTTGGAATGAGTGTTCCAGAGAAAATGTAAAAAAAGGTTGCATATAAGAAAGATATATGTTATAAATTTATTGGTATTTTTTCTTACCAAAAAAAATAGAAAAAAGCACATATAATGTATTTGATATAGGAGGGCTAATCATGAGTCTAAAATCCATGAAAAAAGAAGAATTAGAACTATTATCGAATAAAGATATTGCGAAGATGATAATCGAAGAAAGTAAAAAAAAGATGAATACAGCAGATCTATTTAAGAAGATAATAAAATTACTAGATTTACCAGAAACTGTATTTGAAAATAAAATAGCAGACTTTTACACCGCTTTAGCAACAGATAAAAGATTTATTTTATTAAATAATGGTAAATGGGATCTTCGAAGTAATCATACATCGGATAAAGTGATTAAAATAGCAGACGATGATGATGACGAGGAAGAGGAAGAAGAGGAAGAAATAACAGATAAGCAAGAAGAAATTGAAGAAGATAGCTATGATGATGACGATGATGACAATTATGATAGTGATACAAACGAAGAAATAAAAGACTTAGTTGTTATAGACGAAGATGAATTAGAACTAGAAGAATAATCTAGTTTTTTTCATAAAAAAAAAGATTTATGATATAATAGGACTGAATTAAAAAGGACGAGGTGAAAAAAATGATAGAAAGACTAGAAGCAACATTACAAAAGTATGAAAGCTTACAAGAAGAATTAACAAAACCAGAAGTACTAAGTGATCATCAAAAAATGACAAAATATTCAAAAGAAATGTCCGAACTTGAAGAAACAGTAAATTGCTATAAAAAATATAAAAAGGTGTTACAAAGTATAGAAGATACGAAAGAAATGCTTAAAGATCCAGATTTAGGAGAAATGGCAAAAGAAGAATTAAAAACCTTAGAAGAAGAAAAAATACACCTAGATTCAGAATTAGAAGTATTATTAATTCCAAAAGATCCAAATGATAGTAAAAATGTTATTATGGAAATAAGAGGGGCAGCAGGAGGAGACGAAGCTAATATTTTTGCTGGTGATTTATTTCGAATGTATACTCGTTATGCCGAAAAAAAAGGATTTTCCTATCAAGTTTATAACTCAATAGACGGAACAGCTGGTGGCTTTAGCCAAATAGAATTGATAATCAAAGGAAATGGAGCATACTCACTTTTAAAATATGAAAGTGGATCTCATAGAGTACAAAGAGTTCCAGTAACAGAATCCAATGGAAGACTACAAACATCAACCGCAACAGTATTGGTAATGCCAGAAGCAGATGAAGATGTGGAAATTGATATAAATCCTAATGATTTAAGAATTGATATCTATCGTTCTAGTGGATGTGGAGGTCAGGGAGTTAATACAACAGATTCTGCTGTAAGAATCACTCATTTACCAACAGGATTAGTTGTTACATGTCAAAATGAAAGAAGTCAGATTCAAAATAAAGAACAAGCTATGAAAGTACTAAAATCACGTCTATATGAACTACAAGAACAAGAAAAGGCAGAAAAAGAAGGAAATGAAAGAAGAAGTAAAATAGGAACAGGAGATCGAGCAGAAAAAATCAGAACTTATAATTATCCACAAAATCGTGTTACAGACCATAGAATTGGATACACTACGAATAGTTTAGATAGAATTATGGATGGAGCACTTGATGATTTAATAGATGCTTTAATCCAAGAAGATCAAAAAAGAAAACTACAAGGAGAATAAAATGACAATAGAAGATCTATTAGTATATGGTAAAAGTCATTGTCATTCTGATCATGCCAAAATATTACTAGCAGAAATCTTAGAAAAAAATCCTCTCGAATTATTAAACTATCTAGGAGAAGAAATATCAAAAGATAAAATAGAATTGTATAAAAAATCAATCTTAGCATTAGAAAATGGAAAACCACTTCAGTATATAATGGGTTTTGTAAATTTTTATGGAATAAAATACTATATTGATGAAAGAGTACTAATACCTAGATATGAAACAGAAGAACTAGTAGAAAATACAATAAAATTTATTAATACATATTTTTCTTCCCCCATAGATATCGTTGATTTAGGCTGTGGAAGCGGAGCAATAGGACTTACTCTAGAAAAAAAAATATCCACAAAAACTGTGGATTTAATTGACATTTCAAAAGAGGCTTTAGAAGTTACTCACAAAAACTGTGAATTATTAAATTCAAAAGCATCAATCATACAAAATAATTTTTTAACAAACATAGAAAAAAAATATGATGTTATTATTAGTAATCCACCATACATAAGAGAAGAAGAAGAAATAGAAGAAATTGTAAAGGAAAATGAACCCCATATAGCACTATATGCGGGTAAAGACGGCTTGGATTGCTATAGAAGTATTTTAATGGATTGCAAAAAAAATATGAAAGATCATTGTCTGATAGCTTTTGAAATAGGAAAAGATCAGGCACAAGAAGTAACTTCTCTAGCAAAAAAATACCTTGATCATATTAGAATTGAAGTAAAAAAAGATTTATCTAACAGAGATAGAATGGTATTTATTTTTTATAATTTAGAATAAAAATAAAAAAATATTCTCACTATTCATATGAAAGTGAGGATTTTTATATGAAAAAAATAATAATAGTTATGGCAATAATCATCATGATATTATCACTAAATAAGAAAGAACAAGTAAGAATTCCAAAAGAATCTATCCGTTTTCGAGTAATAGCAAATAGTAATAAAGAATCAGATCAAGAATTAAAGAAAAAAGTAGTAAAAAATCTATCATCTGAAATAATAGAAATGAAAAATACGAAAAACATTATGGATACGAGGAAATATATAAAAAAGCAATTACCAGTATTCACAGAAATTGTGGATAAAACAATAAATCAATATAATAAACAAGAATCTTTCCACATTAATTATGGAAAAAACTATTTTCCAGAAAAAGAATATCAAAATGTCATTTATCCATCAGGTGAATATGAATCAGTAGTAATAACAATAGGCGAAGGAAAAGGAGATAATTTCTGGTGTGTATTATTTCCTCCATTATGTTTCATAGAAGAAGAGTCAAATCCCATTGAGTATAAGTCATTTGTGAAAGAAATTTTAAAAAAGTATTTTTAATAGGATAAAAGAATAAAATATATAAGGTGATAAAATGACCCAAATCCTTATATATTTTTTAATTGGAATAATACTAAGTATTGATGCATTTTCCCTTACACTTTCAATATCTACAAAAAGTATTAGAAAAAGGGATATGTCGTTATTGACTATCATGATAGGAATATGTCATTTCATTATGCCAATTATAGGAAATACTTTCGGAAGAATGCTTATAAAACATATTACAATGAATACGAATAGTATTTCTGGAATTATATTCTTACTTTTAGCAATGAATTTATTATTTCAAAAAGAAGAAGAAAAAGAAATAAAATCAATGAATATTCTCATGATAATACTTCTTTCAATAACAGTAAGCATAGATAGTATGAATGTAGGGCTAGCAATTGGATTAAAAAAAGAATCTATGATAATTCCTAGTATTATTTTTATGGCAGTTAGTTCAATATCAACTTGGTTTGGTTTTTTAATAGGAAACAAAATAAAAGAAACATTTCAGTTAAATTCAAAGTATATAGGAATTATCATTTTAATCATAGTATCTATGAAATATTTCTTCTCCAGATAATTTACGACAAATAACAATGTTTTTAACGTAAAGAATTGACAAAAAATAAGTATTTTTTTATGATAATCTTGGAGTGATGAAGATGTTAGTAAATTTTATCGAAATGTTACAAAAAGCAAAGATGGAACATTACGCAGTTCCACATTTTAATATAAATAATTTAGAGTGGACAAAGTACATATTAGAAGAATGTCAAAGACTACAAATTCCTGTGATATTAGGTGTAAGTGAAGGAGCTGCAAAATACATGGGAGGATATCATGCTATAACAGGAATGGTAAACGGATTAATGAAAGACTTAGAAATAACAATACCTGTATGTTTACATGTAGATCATGGAAGTTCATTTGAAGTATGCAAAAAGGCAATTGATGCAGGATTTACTTCAGTAATGATTGATGCATCTAGAAAAGAATTAGAAGAAAACATAAGAATTACGAAAGAAGTTGTAGAATATGCTCATGAAAGAGGAGTATCTGTAGAGGCAGAAGTAGGCCACATTGGTGGAACAGAAGATAGTATAACCAGTGAAGTAACCAATGCCACATTAGAAGAATGCAAAGAAATTGTAGAGAAAACAAGAATTGATGCTCTAGCACCAGCTTTAGGAAGTGTTCATGGCTTTTATAAAGGAGAACCTAATTTAGATTTTGAAAGAATGAAACTAATAAATGAAACACTTCCTATTCCATTAGTATTACATGGAGGAAGTGGAATTCCAGATAGTCAAATAAAAGAAGCAATCGCATGTGGTACTTCAAAAATTAATGTAAATACTGAAGTACAAGTAGCATGGAGTAAAGCAGTAAGAGATTTTTTAAAAACAGATGAAACAGCATATGATCCACGAAAACTAATAGGTAGTGGAGAAAAAGCATTTAAAGCAAAAATAGAAGAAAAAATTAGATTATTTGGAACAATAAGATAATTCAGGAGGGAAAGTATGAAAATAATAGAGATAGAAGGTGGACGAGAATTATCCGGAACAATTCGCATCAGTGGAGCAAAAAATGCAACAGTCGCCTTAATCCCAGCAGCAATTTTAACAGATGAAACAGCAACGATATGTAATATTCCAGAAATTACTGATACAAATGCATTATGTGATATCTTAAAACTATTAAAAGTGGATATGAATCGTTCCACAGAAAGTATTATGATTAACCCAAAAGGAATAGAGAATACGGAAATAACAGAAGAATTTTCTAAAAAACTACGTGCTTCTTATTATTTTATGGGTGCTTTATTAGGAAAGTATAAAAAAGCAGTAATGTATTTTCCAGGAGGATGTTCTATCGGAGCAAGACCAATTGATCTTCATTTAAAAGGATTTGAAGCACTAGGAGCCACTGTTAAAAATGAAAAAAATAAGTATATTGTTGAAGCAGAAGAATTAAAAGGAGCAAATATATATCTAGATATTGCATCAGTAGGAGCTACAATTAATATTATATTAGCGGCAGTAAAAGCAAAAGGAACAACAATTATAGATAATGCTGCAAAAGAGCCAGAAATTGTAAATGTAGCAACCTTTTTAAATAACATGGGAGCTAAAATAACAGGAGCAGGAACATCTACCATAAAAATAATAGGAGTAGATTATCTTCATCAATGCTTTCATGAAGTAATACCGGATAGAATAGAAGCAGGAAGTTATATTATCATGGGAGCTTTATGTGGACACCCATTAAAAATTGACAATGTGATACCAGAACATATCGATCCACTACTTTCAAAATTAGAAGAAATGGGAGTAAATCTAGAAATAGGAAACGATTATGTAACAGTATTAGGTTGTAGTAAAAATTTAAAATCAACAAATATTAAAACAGCAGTATATCCAGGGTTTCCAACAGACCTTCAGCAGCCTTTTACCGTATTATTAACACAAGCAAATGGAATATCAAAAGTAACAGAAACAATTTGGGAAAATCGTTTTATGCATATTCCTTACTTAAAAGATTTAGGTGCTAATATAGAAGTGAAGAATCAAACTGCAACAGTTATTGGACCAAATCAGTTAAAAGGAACAGAAGTAGTTGCGACAGATTTAAGAGCTGGAGCAGCTATGGTAGCTGCAGGATTATTAGCAACAGGAAAAACTACCATAACAAATGCAGAACATATTTTAAGGGGATATGAACAGATAGTCGAAAAATTAACAAATGTAGGTGCTAAAATAAAAATAAAAGAAATATAATAAAATAAGTATATTTCTTTTTTTATGGAGGACACATGAGTAGAAAAATAAAACTATTAATACTAATAATACTAAGTTTATCCGTTTATTTTATTTATTATCAAACAAGTAATAAAGAAGAAAAAATAGTAATAATCGGAGATCGTTTTTCCGAAGGAATTAATTCATATGGAATAAAAGATTATAGTTACATAGATTTTTACTTAAATGAGCTAAAAGAAAAAAACATCAAAATAAAATTCAATAATCAGTACATAAAAAGGGATATGTCTATATTTCAAATGATAGATAAAATACAAACCTATCCAATAATAAAAAGAGAATTATTAGAAGCAAATATACTAATAATAAATATTGGTTATAATGATTTAATATATGAATTAGCTATAGAAAAAACATTAAATCATAAGATGTTAGAAGAAAAATTAAATAAAATAAAGAATAACTATCAATTATTATTAAAAGAAATAAGAAAATATTATAAAGGAAAAATAATAGGGATAGGATATTATCAGGATAATCAAGAAGATTATTATAAAAATATTGGAATTCGAAAGATAAACCAAGTTCTTCAAGAATCAAATCAAATAGAATATATAGATATAACAAAATTATTAAAAGAAAAAGATAAATATTTTACAAATCCACAAAGTATCTATCCAAATCAATTGGCTTATCAAAAGATAGCACAAGAAATAATAACAAAAACACTTGAAAAATAAATGAATATTTGATATATTAATATGGCATTGAATTACTATGACAAGTTTTTTTGTCATGGCGGAAGGAGAGATAGTATGAAAAAAGAAATACATCCAGAAATGAAAGATTGTACAGTTACATGTGCATGTGGAGAAACATTTACTTGTAAATCAACAAAATCTGAAATAAATGTAGAAGTATGTTCAAAATGTCATCCATTTTATACAGGAAAACAAAGTAGAGCATCACGCGCTGGAAGAGTTGATAAATTTAATAAGAAATATGGTTTCACAACAAATGAAGCAGAATAGTATCTGCTTCTTTCTTTTTATATGATATAATGAGAATGAAAGGATATGAAAGATGAAAAATGATAAAGAATTAAAAGAAATGCTAAATCAAATAGAAGACAATCAAGATTCATCCATAGTAGAAGTACATCAAGGAAGTTGGAGAATTGCTACTGAAATGCAACCAATTCTAGCAACTAAGAATTTATCAAATTGTATTGGTATATTAGTATATGATTTAGAAAAACATTTTGCTTTTCTCTCTCATAGTGATAATCAATCATTTATTCAAGAATCAGAAGTATACAGTAGTAAAAGAAAAACAAAATCACTACATCTGCAAGAATTATTGAAAGAACTAAAATCTAGAAATGAAACTTATCATTTATCAGTTATCATTTTTCCAGGAGAATACACAAGTTTAGAGTCAATCATAGCAGTATATGATACGTTAAAAGCTTTTTCGACGGAACAAATTAAAATAGTATCAATAGAAGAAAGAGAAGCATTTGAAGATAAATTGATTCCAGGAACAAGAACAATATCCTTTAATATACAAACTGGAGAACTGTTACCATATCCAAATCAAATAAAAAAATATAGATAATAAGGAGAAAAAATGATAAGAATAGGAATAGCAAGTGATCATAGAGGATATCCTCTAAAAGAACAAATAAAAAAAGAATTAGACCAAACAAAATACGAAATAATAGATTATGGTACAAATAGTACAGAATCTGCAGACTATCCAGATTATGCATTTAAACTAGGAGAAAGTATTAGAGATAATCATGCTGATTTTGGTGTAGCCATTTGTGGATCTGGAATAGGAATAAGTATTGCCTGCAATAAAGTAAGAGGAATCAGATGTGCAAAAGTATCAAACAAAGAAGAAGCAAAAGTAACAAGAGAAGATAATAATTCCAATATTGTAGCATTTAGTGAAAAAGTTCCTCTAGAAGAAGCAATGAGTATTATTCATACTTTTATAACAACAGAATTTTCACCATTAGAGAAACATCATCGTAGAGTTGATAAAATTACAAAATATGAGGAAAAAGAATATGACAGGTAAATTCTTTTTATACATATTTGATACGATGCTTGTAATATGGGCCATGGACTCCATTCATATCAATAAAATATTTAAAAAAAATAGAATTATACAGGCAAGAGTATTTTACTTTTTACTAGGAATATCACTAATATATTTAGTAACAAATTTTTTCTATGATTTATTTACTTCTGTAAAAATAATTTAAAAAGAAGTATAAATCTTTTTTTTTGGTAAAAACTGATATTGAGGGGAAAAGAAAATTAAAAAAGAAGTATCTGTCCATCTTTATAGTAATACTTGCATTAATTCCCGTATTAGCATTTATATTATTAAGTAATAAATCCTTAGTAACAGAAGAAATAGATCCCTCTTATAGTACAGAAACAGTTACAAGAGAGACGCTACCAGTTATAAATACTACTACAAGAATTATAAAACCATACATTGATTCTAATGTAAAAGTAGGAAAAAGCTATTATGATTACCAAGGAAAAGAAGAAGACCAAATTAATGCAATTATAAAACATGATAATACTTATATACAAAATACAGGAATAGACTATATTAGTGATAATACATTTGAAGTGATGGCAATTTTAGATGGAACAGTAAGTAATGTGAAAGAAGATGAAGCTGTTGGAAAAACAATAGAAATAAAGCATAATAATGGGTATATTTCAATCTATCAATCATTAAGTGAGATGAATGTAAAAAAAGGAGACATAATCTCACAAGGACAAATAATAGGTAAAAGTGGAACAAATGAATTAGATAAAGATTTAGGAAATCATTTACACTTTGAAATATATGATAATGGTCAATCACTAAATCCAGAAAACTATTATAATAAAGAAGTAGACTTAAAAAAGGAGAATTGACTTCTTTTTTTTCTTATTTTCTATATAATTTATTATAAAAGGATAAAATTATGGTAAAATAATAATGGAAGGAATGATATTATGCTAGCAAAAGATATGGGAATAGATTTAGGGACGGCAAATGTGTTAATATATCTAAAAGGACGAGGAATCGTTTTGAATGAACCTAGTGTAGTAGTAATAGAAACAGAGACAAAAAAAGTAATTGCAGTTGGTAAAGAGGCTAATGAAATGTTAGGAAGGACCCCCGGAAAAGTAAAAGCCATTAAGCCAATGAAAGACGGAGTAATTGCAGATTTTGAATTAACAGAAATAATGCTCAATGAATTTATAAAAAAAATAAAAGCAAGAAATCTTATTACAAGGCCTAGAATTTTAATATGTTGTCCAACCAATATAACACCAGTAGAAAAAAATGCTATTAAAGAAGCAGCAGAACGTACAGGAGCTAGAAAGGTGTATATTGAAGAAGAACCGAAAGTAGCAGCAATAGGAGCGGGAATGGATATTTCAAAACCAACAGCGAATATGGTATTAGATATTGGTGGAGGAACGACAGATATAGCAATTTTATCGATGAATGGTATTGTATCTTCTGCATCAGTTAAAATTGCTGGAAACACTCTAGATCAAGATATTATCAAATATATTAGAGAAAAATATAAACTACTAATTGGGGAAAAAACAGCTGAAGACATAAAAATAAACTTTGCTAATGTATATAAACCTAGTAAAAAAGAAAAATTAGAAATAAGAGGAAGAGATTTAATAACGGGTTTACCACATGCAATTGAAATATCACAAGATGAAACAAAAGAAGCATTAAATGAAAGTATTAATAAAATGATAAAAGCTATTAAAAATGTATTAGAACAAACTCCTCCAGAATTATCAGCAGATATTGTGGAAAAAGGTGTAATTTTAACAGGAGGGGGAGCCTTATTAACAGGACTTGTGGAAATACTCGAAGAAGAATTAACAATTCCAGTGTTAATAGCTGAGACTCCATTAACTTGTGTAGCTGAGGGAACAGGAATACTACTAGAAAATATAAAACAATTATCAGAAAACCAATAAAATTGGTTTTTTCTTTTTATTTTCAACGTTATTTGATATAATTTGATTAGAAAGAAGTGAAGAAAATGAAATATCAAATACTAATAGCTTCTCGAATTATACTAGTTACATTTTTATTTTCAGCAGTGATTATGTTCTTAATGAGAAAAATAGCAGTACATGTAGGAGCAGTTGATGTTCCAAGATCAGAAGAAGGACATCGACATATTCACAAAAAGACCACTCCTAAATTAGGAGGCGTAGGAATCTTTTTAGCCTTTTTACTAGGATATATGCTTTTTGGAGAACAAAGTATTAGAATGAACTCCATTTTAATAGGAAGTTTCATAATTGTATTAACAGGAATTGTAGATGACATCAAACCAATCAAAGCAACTTATAAACTACTGGGACATATAGCAGCAGCGATGGTCATTGTATTTTATGGTGGAATTCTATTAAATAATATCACTGCCTTTGGCTTTTCATTTGATTTTGGTATGTTAGCATATCCAATCACCATACTATTTATAGTAGCATGTACTAACATTATTAATTTGATAGATGGTTTAGATGGATTAAGTGGAGGAATATGTAGTATTTTTTACATAACAATTGCTATCATTGGATTTTATCAAGGAAGAGCAGGAAGCTTAGTAATGATTTTAACATTAATCATGCTAGGATCTACATTAGGATTTTTATTACACAATTTTCATCCGGCAAAAATCTTTGCTGGAGATTGTGCCACATTCATGGGATTTATAATAGCAGTCATTACTTTATTAGAATTTAAAGGACCTGCTTTAATATCATTCTTTGTACCTGTAACAATTTTAGGAATACCTATTTTAGATACATTATTTGCAATCATAAGAAGATTATTAAAAGGCCAACCTCCTTTTCAAGCAGATAAACAACATTTACATCATCAACTATTAGGAATGAATTTTTCACAAACAACTACTGTTTTAATCATATATGCAATTAATATTTTATTTGCTACAGCTAGTATCTTTTACACTTTAAAAGACCAAATAATAGGAGAAATAATATATATCATCATATTTATTATAGTAATTTGGTTTGTATTTCATACAAGTATTATTTCAGAAAAAAATCCAAAAAGAGCAAAGAAAATTAGAGAAATAATACGTTTACGAAGAAACAAATAGAACACAAAAGTGTTCTTTTATTATTGAATAAAGCATGATAAAATCATAATGGGAAGCGTGATAATATGATAGATTTCATAATATGTGAAGATGAAAAAGAATTAGCAAAAAAATATCAAGAAATAGCAGAAAAAGTAATGATGAACTATGACATTGAATATAAATTCAATGTTTTTAGTGGTTATACAAAGAATTGGCAAAAGCAAACCAAAAAAGAGAGTTTTAAAATCTATATATTGGATTTGAAAACAAAAGAAGGTTCAGGTCTAGATGCAGCAAGATATATTAGAGAGGAACAAGATGATTGGCAATCGATGATTATTGTTGTTACAGCTTATCCAGAATTTAAATATGAAGCACTTGGCAAGAGATTAATGCTAGTAGATTTTGTCAATAAATTTGATAATTTTGAACAAAGACTTACTCAAGCAATACAAATTAGCTTAAAGAATTTTGATAAAAGACCAAACTCATTAAAATATACATATAAAAAAATAGTCTATAACATAGAATTTTCTAAAATTATTTATATTGAAAAAGAACAAGATAATAAAAGATGTATTATTAAAACGACAGAAAAAGATTATTACATACAAGGAAATCTTAGTCAAATCGAAGAATTATTAGATAAAAGATTTATAAAATGTAATAGAAGTAACATTATTAATTTAGAACAAGTGGAGTCATATAACACAAAAGAGAATTTATTGTATTTTAAAAATGGAATGAGTCTATTTGCAGTATCAAGAAATAAAAAGAAGGAGATATTAAACTATGTTAGAGGTATTCGTTGATTTTTTATGTGCATTTATTTTTGCAATATTAGGATTTTACATTATCAAAAAAATAATCAACTATGAGGAAAAAATAAGCATAAATCAATTATTAATATTATTGTTGAATAGTATATCTATTACAATTATTCATATATTAAACTTAAATTTTTTATCATCATTAGTAAACTTTATTATTAATACCTACACCTATAAAAAAGTCTTTAAGCAGCAAATTGCAGAATCAATAATAGAAACAGGAATAATATATTTATTAATTATAATAATAGATGCTCTTTATGCATTACTACTAGTAAATTTCTTTCATATATCTGAAATTCAGACCAATTTATTTCTATATTTAATCTGCAACATCATAATAGCAGTCATACTATATATAATGATAAATATTAATTATATACAAAGAAAACTAAGATCATTTATTATTATTCTTTTAAAAAAAGATATTAAGTACAATGTTATTTTATTATATTGATTATGATTTCAATTAGTGGAATGGTATATAAAATAATAACTAATTATAAACTAAATATTTCTTTTTTAGGAAATATGCTTGTAATACTATCATTAGTTATTATAGAAGTTATTTTTATCAATAATAAGGATACATACAATAAACTTATGAATGAGTATGATATATTATTGTCAAATATGCAAACATTTGAAGAGTGGATAGAAAAAGAACAGTTCACAAGACACGAATATAAAAATCAATTGGCTATATTGTATGCTATATCAACAGAAAAGGAAGTAAAAAATAAAATACAAGATATAATTAATCAAAATTTAAGCATAAAGAACGAAGTCGTAAATAATCTAAAAGACCTACCGAAAGGAGGATTAAAAGGACTTCTATATTACAAAACAATCATAGGTGAAAAATCAAAACTGAAGATAACAGTAGATGTAAGTATAAATAAAAAAGGAATATTAAGTAGCTTAAATAAAGAAAAAATTAATACGATTGCAAAGATTATAGGTATTTTTTATGACAATGCCATTGAAGCTGCTAGAGATAGTAGAAAAAAGATTATTTTACTAGAAATATATGAATTGAAAGACAGAATTAATATTGTCATTTCTAATACATTTAAGAAATCAAGTTTAAAAGAAAATCAATTTGATAAAGGCATTTCATCAAAAGGAGAAGGACGTGGAAATGGTTTATACTTTGCGAGAAAGTTACTAAATAAAAACAATTGGATTGAAGAAAAACAAGAAATAATTGATAATTATTATGTTGAAACAATTACAATAAAGAAAAATACTTCTAAAAAATAGAAGTATTTTTTTTAATCAAAGTTTAACTTATTAGCGTTTGGTTCATCAATAATTAACCAAATGCATCCCATACTAGCTGCACCAGTAGCTAATATAGCAACAGCAGCC
>CAMYXG010000005.1 GCA_947303225.1 uncultured Caryophanales bacterium
TAAATATAATTTTTTTACAACAAAACAAAAATAGTCAACTCCAAAGTTGACTATAATAACACTATATTAATTCAATTTCTTCTTCCATAATAGGTTTCTTCTTACGAACAGGAGAAACTTTATAACTTTTTTTATTAGATAGTTTAACAATTGTAGTTTTTTCAATATCTCGTAACATTTCAGAATCCATCTCTTCTGCACTCTTATTTTTAACTTTTAAGTTTTCAATTTCTATTTCTACTGGAGATAAATCTTCAGCATGCATTTTCTCAACATATACATAAGCTTCTTTATCATCCAATAATACGAAAGAGCAAGACTCACTTTGTTTCAAATAACAAATTGGTTTACGAATTTCTAACTGTGCATCTACTAAATCATCCATAGAGTCTACATAGATAATATTCCTTCCCTCCAACTGAGGAACACTACTACTCTTCACTAAAATAGAATCATAGGTTGTTAAAAATTCTTTCACTTTACTCTCATAAACACGAGTTGGATTACTATTATTAACAAGAGAAATAATTGCACTAATTGCCAAAACTAACGCTACAGTAATGCATAACAAAGCATAGCCTTGTAAGGACTTTTGATAGAAATAAACTCCTCCCCCTACAAATAATAAAGTACCAAATAATAACCCAATTCCTTTTTCATTAACTTTCATTTTACCACTCCTATCCATGAATAAATTCATTTAACAAAACAGTTGGATATGCAATAAATGGTATTCTAACCTTTACTACACCCTTAATTTGTTTTATTTTTACTTCTTTGGGATCATTTCCTCCATTTGCATCTCCCTTTGTAATATAAGAATTATTCTTTACTTTCACAATCCTATGTACAACAACTTTACCATCTTTAGAATAAGCAACAATATCACCTTCCTTTAATGATATATCTTTATTTATTTTTTGAATAATAACCGCATCACCTTTATTTACACGAGGTGACATAGAATCAGATCCAATTCCCATAATATAATGTGGGAACAATCCTGAAATTAAGGCAATCATTACAACTAATAATGCTGCAACAGGAACATCCCATATGCTAAATTTTTCTTTATAAAAAATAGGTTGTTGTCTCTGAATCCGATCATCTATCATTGCATAAGAACCAATATAAACTAAAAATGGGAATGATATTAAAATCATAGATTGAAGATACTCTCCCAATTTTGGAACAATCGGAATTAAGAAAATATAGACATCCATAATTAATCGATATACTAATGGAGATCTTACTCCAACATGATAACATAAATAACTCATCAATACATTTTTCACAATAATTGGCATAATTGTACTTGCACATAAACGAAACAGCTCTTTGAAATCATCAAAAGGAACATTTTTAGTACGAATAAATATCTCAAAAAGAATAAATATCAAAGTACTAAAAATAATAAATAATTTCTTATCTTTATTAGCAGAAATTAAAACATACCGCAATAACTCACTCATAACAATAATAATAATTGGAGCAAATATATTATCAATTAATGTTAATAAAGATAAAGAATAAGCATTTTTCGAAAATCCAATTAATATTCCTAATCCATAAATAACAAAGAAATATAAACAAATATGAAAGAAAACTACTTTAAAAACACTTCTTCCCAAATTAGTTTGCTTATCTTTTCGAAAGCCTAACAATAAGGTTGCTATAGAAAACAGAATAATCATAAAAGAAGCATTAATAATTTCAGAATATCTCATATAACGATGAAAAATAAAGAATTTATAGCTAAAAGCATAAGCAATAAATATTATACTTAGAAATAGATTTTTTACACTTCTCTTACTCATATACTTAGATTCCCCTCCATATTCTCTCTTTATACTCTATATTTTTATATACCTACTATTTTTAATAGGCATATAAAACTATAAAGAAAATTCTTTATAATTTATAATTAAGCTTGTTCATAACTTAAACCAACTGTTAATGTCATATTTTGTAATGAAGTTGGTAATTGAGACGCATTAATATTCTTGTCATACTCAACACGTACTGTAAAATTCTTAGAAGCACCTGGTGCTAAAGTTTCTCCAACGACAATTGGTGTTTCATCAGTATGAGTAAAAGTATAATTTGTATAAACGTCCTGTGCATCACTTACTCCAGAAACTGTTGGTAAAGCACTTAATTTAGCAGCTACAGTTCCTGCATTTTTAACATCTACTGTAAACTCATAAAAATCTCCTGGTTTTGGTAATGAAACTTCATAAGAAATATTTAATTTAGTACTAGTGTCAATAGTAGGGTCTTCAGTAGCTGTAACGCTTCCATCAGTAATTGAAACATTTTCAAAATGAACGTCCCAACTAGAATTAGTAATCTGAGAAGTACCATTAATTGTCAAAGTACTACTCAATAAAGCATAACCTACCGTAACAACTGCTAATAATAGTAATAATATTAACACACTAAAACGTTTTTTATTTTTTCTCATATTTACCTTCCTTTCTAATAGATAGTATGTCTACCTTATAAGTAAATTATAATATGTCACTTTACATAGTTCAACACATTTTTACACCAGATTTGTAAACTTGACAAAAAAAGAATCCTAAAATAGAATTCTTTTCTTTACATAATCTACAACTTCATCTAATTTTAAAGTAATTTGTTCCATAGTATCTCTATCTCTAATAGTAACCGTACCATTATGAATAGTTTCATCATCTACTGTAATACACCAAGGAGTCCCAATAGCATCACTTCTTCTATATCTCTTACCAATAGAACCAGTTTCATCATAACTAGTCATAAAATATTTAGATAGTTCATGATATATTTCAGTCGCCTTTTCACTATGATATTTTTTAACTAAAGGTAAAACACATACTTTATAAGGAGCTAAATATGGAATAAATTTCATTACTTCTCTTGTTTCACCATTTTCAAGCTCTTCTTCACAATAACTATTATCTAGAATAGCAAGCGTTGTTCTATCACATCCATAAGTAGACTCTATAATATATGGAATAAATTTCTCATTCGTTTCAGGATCTAAATACTCTTGCGATATGGTTGAATATTCTTGATGACGAGAAAGATCAAAATCAGTTCTATTATGTGTACCATTTACTTCTCCCCATCCAAAGCAAAACTTATATTCAATATCACATGCTTCTTTCGCATAATGAGCTAATTTCTCATGATCATGATATCTAAGCTTCTCTTCAGAGATACCTAAATCCATATAATATTTCTTACCATACTCTTTAAAATAATTATATAAGTCAGAATCGATTCCTTCTTTACAGAAAGTTTGATATTCCATTTGTTCAAATTCAATAGTTCGGAATGTAAAGTTACCAGGAGTAATTTCATTTCTGAATGCTTTACCAATCTGTCCAATACTAAAAGGAAGCTTTGCTCTCATTGTTCTTTGTACATTTAAGAAGTTAACATACTCTCCTTGAGCATTTTCTGGTCTTAAATATACTTTATTTTTACCATCTTCGGTAACTCCCCTATGTGTTTCAAACATTAAATTAAATTGACGAATATCGGTAAAATCACTTTTTCCACATTTTGGACAAGGTACTTTATGTTTCTTAATATAAGCCATCATTTCTTCTTGACTCATTCCATCTGCATGTGCCTTTTCATCATAATCATCGATTAAATTATCAACCCGATGTCTCATTTTACAATTCTTACAATCAATTAATGGATCAGAAAATGAACCAACATGACCAGAAGCTTCCCATACTCTTGGATGCATTAAAATAGCAGCATCCACTTCATAAGCATTAGGTCGTTCCTGAATAAATCGTTTTCTCCAAGAATCTTTAATATTGTTTTTAAGTCTACTTCCTAATGGACCATAATCCCATGTGTTAGCAAGTCCTCCATATATTTCAGAACCTTGGAATATAAATCCATATTGTTTACAATAATTTACTAATTTTTCCATTGTTAAATTTCCCATATACAATCCTCCTTAAAAATAAAAAACTTCTAGAATACATAAGGACGAGCATTGCCCGCGGTTCCACCTTACTTATTCTAGAAGAATCTGCTTTCATCTATACTGCTGATAGGATTCCACCCCGTCATCGCACTTATCAATAAAAATATACTGCTTTAAAAAGAAAAAGTCAATGAAAAAATCATCTACAATAGATGATTTTCTAAACTAGAAAGCGTTTTTGAAAAAGTATAAACAACAAATAAGTCTCCTATCAAAAACAAATAACGAATACTAGAACCGACAATTTTAAATACGATTGTAAACACAAACAAAGCTACAATCAATAAAATAATCTCTATAATATCCATAATCAATAAAACTTTCTGTTTATTCACTTCAACAACCCCCTACAAAGAAAGACGAATCTCTCAATGTGGCTATATTATAACATATTTTTATACCATAGTCAACGCTTTATTAATAAAACTTATAGCATTTGTTCATAACGCAATCCAAAAGAAGAATCAAATTGATAATTATCAATATCTATTATTTGCTTGTATATAACCTGATAAGTAATAGGAACCGACTCTCCTTTACGTAGAACATCACCTTTTTGAATAGATTTTCCATCAGAATACTTTAACTGATATTCAATATAAGAATCAGACTCATGACAAATAATATCTTCCACTTCTACATCCACACCACTATCATTTACAATATCAAATGATAATACATAAGAATCACCTGATTGAGACAGTTCAGCTGAATAATTAATATTCATTCCTTCTATAGTATGAACAATAACATTATCAGTAGATTCTACATCAGCATAATACAACCCCTTTTTAGAATTCGTAGAATCCACTGATAATCCACTAACTATCACACTACCAAAGAATATTATCGTAATAAAAACAATATCCAAGTATTTCATAAAACCCCCACAATTAGAAAGTTATATTCTTTCTAAATGCAGGAGTATTATAACATATTTTTATATCAAAGTCAATTCATTATAAAAATAAATAATAGCAAAATTATTTTTCAATTTCCGCATCATATAATTCTTTATAAGATGGACAGTTTTTTAATAACTCATTATGACTACCCTTAGCAGCAATTTTACCATTTTCTAAAAATAAAATCTGATCACAATCTACAATAGTACTTAACCTATGAGCAATAATAACAATAGTATGTTTTTTTTGTAAATGTTGAATAGCTTCTTGAATTCTAGTTTGCGTAATATTATCTAAAGCACTAGTAGCTTCATCGAATAGAATAATATCAGATTTTTGAACCAAAGCCCTAGCAATTGCTAACCTTTGCCTCTGACCACCACTTAATTGAACACCACCTTCACCAACAACAGTATCATAACGCTCAGGCAAAGCTTGAATAAACTCATCTAAACAGGCTAAATGACAAGCTTCCTTCATTTTTTCTTCACTAAAATCATCCGAAACAAATCGTAAATTATCTCGAATACTTACATTAAAAATATATGGATTCTGTGAAATAACAGTAATATGACTTCGAATCGACTTCTGATTCAATTCAGAAATATCAACACCATCTAATTGAATCACTCCTGAAATAGGATTATACATTTTACTTAACAAATGAAAAATAGTTGTTTTACCTGCTCCACTCTTCCCAACAATAGCTACCGTAGAATGAGCTTTTATATGAAAGGATAAATCATTTAAAATCATCTTATCTTCTTGATATCCAAATGAAACATTACGGAAAGTAATATTTCCTTCTATATCAGATAATGATCGTTTTCCAAATTTTTCTTTCGGAAAATTATCTCCATCTAATATTTCATTAATTCTAGAAGAAGATAAATTAAAATCTTTAATTCCTTCTAATAAATAACTATAACTATATACCACATAAAAAACCTTACTCATATAGTTATAAACAATTAATGCCGTTGGAATTGTAATCTCATTTACATAAATATAATAAATTAGAAAAGATATTATCAAAAAATTAAAAAAGTCTTTAAAAAAATTACTAACAAAAGAATAATTACGATAAACTCTTCCCATCTCATAACGTTTTTTGTTCAAATCTATGAATCGAACTCTTAATTCTTTTAAAAAACTTTTTTGAGCATAAAGCATTTTAATATCACGAACTCCTCGAACAAGTTCTCCAACAAAACCAGATACTTTTTCCTGCTTTTCTCGAAATTCTTTATCCTTCTGATTTCGAATATCGATCTTTCTCTTTTCAATAACAGCAACGATACCAACCATGAATAGTAATACAAAAAATATACGAATATCAATAATAAAGACAGCACCAAAAATTCCAATATTTGTAAGAACATCTGATAATTCATAGTTTAATAAATTAATAATATCAGCGATATTAGAAGCATCCGATGATAATCTTTGAATAAATACACCAGAAGAATGATTATCTAAGCAAGAATCAGTAAGTTTCAAAATAGAATTTCCCAAATCATATTGTAATTTACTAAATATTTCTCGATAAACTACTTGTGAAAAATAGCGACTCAAATAACGAATTACATTATTAACACAGTTTAACAAAAATAAAACAAAAGCCAAAATAAGTACTTGCATCAACTGATCATCAGTTAAAGAAACAATTATTTTAGCACTTACAATTGGTAAAATAACACTTATCATTACTTGCAAAAGACTACAAATAACAAAAAGAATTATTTTTTTCTTATACTCCTTAGCATACTTCCAAGTAAACTTTATATTTTTCCAAAAATCCAACATATCTCGATACTCCTATCTATGATAAGAATATCATAACTGAGAAGTTTTTACAAAGTTTTTAAACTGGTATTCCTCCTCTAAATCCGTATCAATATCTTCCAAATATTCCCTAGGATTAATGTTATTTTTAGGAATATATATATTTTGAAAAGAACGGATAATTTGTTCTGGTAAACCCATTCGTTTTATATAATCTAAATATTGATAATAAATATCTATACTATATCGATACAAATTTTCTCCTGACAAAGCACTAAGTAAAATCATATTATAACAATATAAATCAGTATTATCACTAGGAATAATAATACCACTACTAGTAGACTTATATTTTTCTGGAATAGACTTTACATATTGATTTTTTAATAAATAATAAGCCATATGAAGAGGTTCTCCTATTCCTAAATATGCACTATCCAAATCAATTGCTTTTACTTGATTCTCTCGATCAATTACAAAATTAAATTCATTTAAATCTCCAAATTGAAACCGATTATCAGAAAGATGAATTCTTTCAACTTTATCAATAATGTTTCCTAACTGTTCTAAATAAAAAATCTTTTCTTTTAAAGAAACATTATCATCATGAATAATAGCACCTAAATTTCGATGTTCTGGAATTAAAGGAATTCCAAATCCACCAATATGATTATTAACATAAATAATAGCATCAGGAATCACTAATTCCTGTAATTCCAAATATTCATCCAACTGATTAAGTGTAGTAACAGTATATATTTTTTTACTCATAATACTCTTATCATCTTGTGCATCCAAATACTTAAAAACTCTCTCAATTTTATCTGGAAAACTTTTTCGCCTCAAAACAAGCATTAATGCTTCTGTATTCAAAACACCAGCTTCTAATGGTAATTCTTTTAATTTACGTAATTCGTGCATTCGAAGATTTATAACATGCATCCCTATCACATCCATTCGTGCATTATACTAACACAAAATTATTTTTTTGCAACATTTTATGATATGATAAAGAAGGAGGAATCAGTATGAAAGAGAAAAAAAGAGAAAACTACCTTAGTTGGGATGAATACTTTATGAGTATCGCCAAGCTAACAGCTGCAAGAAGTAAAGACCCTAATACCCAAGTAGGAGCTTGTATCGTTAGTCATGATAATCGAGTACTTTCTTGTGGATATAATGGAGCACCAAATCATTTTAATGATGACAAATTTCCATGGAGTCGTGAAGGAAATCCATTAGAAACAATATACATGTTTGTATGTCATGCAGAAGCAAATGCTATTGATAATTATAGAGGTTATAAAAAAGAATTTGAAGGAGCAAGAATCTATGTTGATTTATTTCCTTGCAACGAATGTGCAAAAAAAATCATTCAAAGTGGTATAAAAGAAGTAGTTTATTTATCCGATAAATATGCAGATAGCGATTCTACAAAAGCATCTAAAATATTATTTGATACTTGTGGAGTCAAATACCGACAAATGAATAAAGAAAATCAAAAAGAATTTAAACTATCACTACATCCAGATACCCCAATTGAATATTTATAAAGAGAACACCTTCTCTTTTTTTTATACAAAAAAAGAAGCACAATGTGCTTCTATCCATTATTACAACTATCACTTGCAATAAAGTAGCAACCAATAGAACTATCTTGAATAATAGAATCTCCATTTTGGAATGTACCAGGATTTGTTGAAGTTTGATTACCAGAATACATTTCTTCCAATTCTTCATTAGAATAGAAAATCACAACATTATACTCACACAAAGGTCCTTGTTCATCACCTCTTATAAACACATAATTTGGATTTAGAGGACTACCAAAAGTAGAAACAAAATTTTCATTCTTCTTCATATAGTCAAGAATCGTATCTCCTGTTTTAAATGTATAAGAGAACGTATTAGAATTACCACCATTTCCTACCATTTTCAAAATAGCAACCCGATCAATTGAATCATGTCCAGGATCAGAAATTGGTGTAGAATAATCTAGTACACAAAAATCTTTAATCTTAGCAATTTCTATTCTAGTATTTATCGTAACACTTAATTGTTTTAAAGCATAAATACTGAATGGTAAAGCCATAATTCCAACTAAGAACAATAATCCAATAGTTTTACTATTCTTATGATTTTTAAAGATAACATAAGCACTTCCTAATAAAATAGCACTAACAAAAGCAATAAATAGAATAGACTGTCCAGTCTTAGGATTAACAACTTCTACTTCTTTATCATCAGTTAATAAAGTAAGTTTAACCTGATTTTTTTCCGAATATTTCCCATTTTGTAATGCACTATCAGGAACCTCATCTTTATATTCAACAGTAATAATTAACGATTTACTAGAATTAGCTTTTAAAATACTAGAATTATCTTGAAACTGATAAGAATAAATAACATATCCATCTGATTTAGCTTCAGGAAGCTTTAATTCATAATCTTCCTGATCTTTATTTATAAAATCAGCTTTATAAACAACCTTATCTCCTACTTCGGAAAACTCCAACCCAAAGTCAATGACTAAACCATCAATTGTTGGTTCTTCTATAATTTCTACTCCATCTGTTTTACTTTCTAATGTAACCTTATCAATGATAACATTTGCATCTTTTGCATGAACCATAAAAGGAAACAAAAATAAAACAGCAATTACAAATAAAACAATCTTTATCTTCTTCACTAATACACACCTACCTTACCAATAGTATACAAAAGAATATCATTTTTTTATATAAAAAAAAAGAAAAAGAGTGTCAACTATGTAAAAAGAAATTACTCCGTAATCTTTTCTACTTCAGGATATTCTTTTCCTTTTAAATCAACTAAGGTCTTTTCAATCACTAAATTATTCTGCAGTTTTCCACTTTGTTGATCAACAACACGCTCTTGTTCAACAATAGCTTCAATATTTTTAAAACCATCAATTACTTTTCCAAATGCAGCATAATCACCATCTAAATCACTTGCTTTATCCAAACAAATAAAGAATTGACTTCCTGCTGAATCAGGTTCTCCACTTCTAGCCATAGATATCACCCATTTTTCATGAGCTAAGCTATTATCGAATCCATTATTTTTAAATTCTCCTTTAATGGTATAGCCTGGTCCTCCAGTTCCATTTCCATCTGGATCTCCCCCCTGCAAAACAAATCCAGGCACTAAACGATGAAATGAATTATTATCATAAAAACCATTTTGAATCAAAGATATAAAATTATACACCGTATTTGGTGCTATTTCAGGATATAATTCCATCACAATAGAACCATAATTTTTTATTTTCATCGCAACAACAGGATTTTCTGTTTTATAAGTAGAAAGCTCTTGCTCATGACTATCCGTAGCATAAGAAATATTTAATAAGTCCTCATGATAGCTTTTTTTTTCATTCTGAGAAGGAATGAAAATAGCAATCCCTAACAAACCAATAATTGCAACAACCCCAACAATCATCCATATATTTTTCATTTTCTATCATACCTTTCTAAAATATCTCTAGCTGCCACTAAACCAGTTGCAGCAGCTGTAACAATATTTCCAGCTTTTCCAGCACCATCTCCAATAAAATAAATAGAATCATTCTTCAACTTAAATTTTGCATCCGTCTCAATTTCATTAGAAAAGAATTTAATCTCTGGACCATATAATAAAGTATCATCATTATTAACACCAGGAATAATCTTATCAAGAGTTTCCAACCCCTCTAAAATATTAGTAATAATTCGATGTGGCATAACCAAAGCCAAATCTCCAGCAACACAATCCTTCAACGTTGGTTCAATAAACCCTTTATTAATACGATGCCATTCACTTCTTCTTCCACAACGCAAGTCCTTCAAAGACTGTATAATTGGCTTTCCATCTCCTAATACATTAGCAATTCGAGCAATACTCTCACCATATGATCTTGTATTAGTAACTGGCTCAGTCAAATTAACTTTTGAAATAAAAGCAAAATTAGTATTATTACTTTTCACATCCTTTAATGCATGTCCATTTACACAAATATATCCATAATAGTTTTCTTTTGCTACAAACCCACCAGGATTCGTACAAAAAGTACGAATTTCATCACTATAAGTACGTGTTTTTATAAAAATAGTTGGATCATAAATCACATTAGTAATCTCTTCCATAATATCACGTCTAACTTCAACACGAACACCAATTTCAATACTTTGTGAAAAATAAGGAATATCATATTTATCAGCAAGTTCTTGTACCCACTTCGCACCTGTCCTCCCTGGAGCAACAACAACAGATCGACTAGTTATTTTTTCCTCCTTACCAGCACTTTTATAAAAAATTGTGTGAGAATACTCATTTTTAGTCTGTATATCAGAAACATCACAATGTTCTAATAACACTACACCTTTCTCCTCTAAAAAATCCATAATTCCTTGAATATAGGCAGGCAAATGATCACTACCCAAATGTTTTTGCTTAATTAATAACAATTTTCCTCCAGCAATAGATACTTTTCTACGAATTTCATTCGCTTCACTCTGATTAGATGGATATACTTCAGCATCCATATGAAACTTTGTAAAGATTTCTTCTGTTTCCTGAATTAATTGATCAGCTTCCGATAATGACATATATTTTGTCAAATCAGATTTTCCTAATTTAGGAATAAAATTAAGCTTTCCATCTGAAAAAGTACCTGCCCCACCATATCCAGAAAGAATAGCACATGGCTTACAATTTTGACAAGGAACTCCTTTCTGATTCATAGGACAATTTCGCTTTTTTACACTAAAACCACGCTCTATTAAAACAACTTTTAAAGAAGGCTTTTTCACTACCAACTCATATGCTGCAAATAATCCCGCAGGTCCAGCCCCAATAATCGCTACATCATATTTCATTCACAATCACCATTCCTATCATACCACAATCTATAAAAAAAAAGAAATCATTTAACAACTACTTTCACAAAAAAAGAAAAGTTATGCTACAATAGAATTGGTGATACTATGACGCGAGAAGAAAAAAACGAATTAAAGCAAAAAGAAATATTCAAAGAACAAAACAAAGAAATGGCAAAAACTATTATAAAAAAAGGAATCAAACTAACAATATTGGTTATTGTTTTAGCTACTTTATTCTATACCTATACTACATACATATCAACAGCAAAAATAGAAGTACGAGAATATAGAATTACCAATAAAAAAATACCAGAAAACTTCAATGGACTGAAAATAATTCAAATTTCAGATCTTCACTATCGTAGTACAATGTTTTTAGAAGAAATGAAAACAATAAAGAAAATGGTAAATGAAAGAAAACCAGACATCATTGTATTTACTGGTGATCTAATTCTAAAAACAAAAAAATTATCTCCCAATGAACAAGAAAAAATAACCAAACAATTAAAAGAAATGACTGCTTCTCTTGGAAAATATGCCATATTAGGCGATGAAGATACAGAAAATAGTAATACGATACTTCATCAAAGTGATTTTATCGTTTTAAAAAACGAATATGACCTAATCGTAAAAGATAACAGCAATGCTATACTATTAACGGGTATTTCAACGAATGATAAAAACATAGAAAATGCTTATCATTATTTTCAAGAAGAACAACACAATTCTAACATTTATACCATCACACTTCTCCATGAACCCGATACAGTGGACTCCATTGTATCAACTCATCCAACAGATCTTTTCCTCGCAGGACATTCTCATAATGGAAATATACGACTTCCATTCATTCATTATTCCCCATGGAAAATGAAAGGAGCAGAAAAATATGATCAGGATCATTACACAGTCAATCAATCTGAATTATACATATCAAGTGGATTAGGAACCAAAAAAGGAATACGCTTATTCTGTAGACCTTCTATTAATTTCTTTCGCTTATCGCAACAATAAATTTCTAATTTTTCGAATCCAAGAAAGAGTTTTCTCTTTCTTTTTTATCTCTTTACGATACAAAGAAACACGTCCTATTATTTTATCATCTAAATAAATTGTAACTTCTCCTATTGATTGATTTTTTCTTAATGAGTGAAATGATAATAGAGTATTAATTTGATCTCTTTCAGATTTCGTTAAAGGATAAAAAAAAGATTTTTTTAAATAAGCTTTATCGGATAATAAAGGTGATTGAAAAAGAAACTCATGCCGATCTAGAATAGTATATAAATCATATTGATCAAAATATGTTTCATAAAGAGATTGATGATTATGATAATGGCTTTCATCATCCAAAGAAACAATAGTTAAAACCATTCCATTTTTCTTAGCAAGAGAAACCAATGTCTTACCAGCTTTTGGTGTATAACCATTTTTTCCACCAATACAATATGGATATTGATTCAAAAGAGACATACGATTATACCAAACATAACTTTTCATAGATGACTTCGCAGTATATTTTTGTGTTTGAATTATTTTTCGATACTCTAGATTCTGATAAGCATATTGACTAAGTAATGCCATATCATAAGCAGTAGAATAATTCTGTGAAGTTTCATCTAATCCATGAGGATTTTCAAAAGAAGTATTCATCATTCCTATTTTCTTAGCTTTTTCATTCATCTTTGAAACAAAATCATCTTGGCTACCCATCGTTTGAGCTGCTAAAGTAATGGCCGCATCATTTCCACTTCGAAGCATTAATCCATATAATAAATCACGAATAGTTAATGTTTCACCAACACTTAAATATAGACTTGTACCATACATTCCTAATACTTCTTCCCCTACCGTTATAGTATCATCTAAAGAAGAGTTTTCTAACACAATAATACAAGTCATAATCTTCGTAATAGAAGCAATTAATCTTGGTTGGTCCTGATTCTTAGAATACAGAATTCTACCACTAGATACTTCCATCACTACTGTAGAATGACCACTATCTGCTAATACAGAAAAAGGAATCATGAATAACGATACGAATAATAATACACGCTTCAAAAAAATCACCTAATAAAGAATATGAAAAAAAAGAAAAAAGATGCTTAAAGCATCTACAATACAAAGATAAATAAGAAAACAAAGATAAGAAATAATAATCCAAATAAAATAAGAAAGAAATAAAATGCATTATTTGTAAAACCATAGTTTTCATCAGAATGATTATCTTTTTTGACATATACTTTTACTTTATTTTTTTCCTTTTCATTAGTATTTTTTTCCTGATTTTTTTCATATTCCGACTCATGTAAAGAATAAGAATCATCCATCATCTCCGATAATTCATCATTTTCATTAGAATCTTGATTAACGGATACAGACTCACTCTCACTTTGAGAATTATAATGATTCAAACTAGCTGGCTTGGCAATTTGAACATGATTTTGAGCATCCAAAACTGCTTCGTGAATTTCTCCTTTCTGATCAAGATAAATCATATTAGAAATGTTAATACCTACAATATTTAATTCATCATAATGAGCTAACATATATTTTAATTTTCTTTTATCTTTCTCTGTTAAATTATCAATCTCTTCAGAATGAGATGAAATCTCTTCTCTTGTATAAAATGGAAGCGCTAAATGATTACGAGTAGCTTCATCCAATAAAATTGAATGAGCATTCTCCTCTTCATCTTCACTTCGATATTTCTCATTTTCTTGTTGAATAGATTCTAATTGTTCCATTAAAGATTTACCCTTTTTTAAATTTCCTAAAACAATATCATTCCCAGAATGAGAATCATAAAAAGCAAAAATCTCATTTCCATTTTCTAAAAACAAATGTTGAATATCACGAATATTTACTCCAAATAAATCAGATATTTTTTGTTCTTCACTATTTTCAGCAGATTCTTTTTCTTGCTGATTCAAGTAATCTTTGATATAAGACATTCTTTCCTCACTATTCAATGATTTCAATAATACTATCAAATTACTTAATTCTTCATCCGTTAAAGCACTCTCTTCCACAAAATGTATAATAGAATAATCTAAATCATTATGACTCATACGAACATCATAAGGAAGATCTTCCATTTTATTTAAAATATCAACATATTGGATTAACATATCTCTATCCATACTACTTCACCTAAGAACATTATACTAAAAAAAATATAAAGTGAAAAGAAAAATATTTTAGGTACAAATAAAATCTTTTTATTTGCTTAAATAATAAGCATATGTTAAAATGAAACAGAGGAAAGAGAGGAGATTTTTATGGCAAAAGAGAAGAAATTTGTCCAAAAAATAACAGCTAGAGATGAAGATTTTGCTGCATGGTATACCGATGTAGTAAAAGAAGCAAAACTATGTGACTATTCAAGCGTGAAAGGATGCTTAAACTATTTGCCGAATGGCTATGCCATCTGGGAAAACATTCAAAAAGATTTAGATCAAAGATTTAAAGAAACAGGAGTGGAAAATGTCTCACTACCAGTTTTAATCCCAGAAAGTCTACTTCAAAAAGAGAAAGATCATGTAGAAGGATTTGCACCAGAAGTTGCTTGGGTAACAGAAGGTGGAGGAGAAAAATTAGAAGAAAAACTATGCATTCGCCCTACTTCGGAAACTTTATTCTGTGATGTATGGCAAAAACAAATAAAATCATATCGTGACTTACCACTTGTATGGAATCAATGGTGTTCTGTGCTACGTTGGGAAAAAACAACTAGACCTTTTTTAAGGAGTCGAGAGTTTCTATGGCAAGAAGGTCACACCATTCACGCTACATCAGAAGAAGCAGAAGCAAGAACAAAACAAATGCATCAAGTATATTATGATTTTGTAACCCAAGATTTAGCAATTCCCCTAATTTGTGGAAAAAAGACAGAAAGTGAAAAATTTGCAGGAGCAGAAGATACTTATACAATCGAAGCCATGATGCATGATGGAAAAGCACTTCAATCAGGAACTAGTCACTTCTTTGGTTCTGGGTTTCCAGATACCTATGATATTAAATACCTAGATAAAGAAAACAAATTACATAGTTGCTACGAAACAAGTTGGGGACTATCAACAAGAATTATTGGAGCGATAATAATGGTTCATGGAGATGATTCTGGACTAGTATTACCACCTAAAATTGCTCCAACTCAAGCAATGGTCATTCCAATAGCTCAGCAAAAAGAAGGAGTATTAGAAAAAGCTAATGAATTATACGAAAAATTACAAAAAGTAGGAATTCGTACAAAAATAGATCAATCAGATAAAACTCCTGGTTTCAAATTTGCAGAACAAGAAATGTTAGGAATTCCAATTCGTATCGAAATTGGACCAAAAGATATAGAAAACAACCAAGCTGTTATTGTAAAAAGAAATAATCGTGAAAAAATAACAGTATCCTTAGAAGATTTAGAAACCAAAGTAAAAGAAATATTAGAAGATATTCAAAAAGAAATGTATCAATCTGCAAAAGAATTCTTAGATAGTCATATCAAAGAAGCAAAAACAATAGAAGAAATGAAAGAAATTGCTAAAAACGAAATTGGCTTTATTAAAGCAATGTGGTGTGGTAGTCCAGAATGCGAAGAAGAAATCAAATCAGCAACAGAAGGATATGGATCACGTTGTATTCCAGAAGAACAAAAACAAATCTCAAAAAAGTGTATTCATTGTGGAAAAGAAGCAAAACATATGGTTATTTGGGGTAAATCATACTAAAAAGAAAGGAAATCAATCAATCCTTTCTTTTTTTAGGAATTAAAAGTACATCCATCTAGATAAAACTCTAAAACATTTAAAGTTGAACAAGCTTTTGTAGCATAGTATTCAAAAGCAGGATAATAAGTATATGGACTTCCATTATTATAACTTGTACTTGGTGAAAGTTTTAAAGAATATGAATGCATTTTATCACTAACTAATCCTAAACTGTGACTAGTAGTATAATTTGGAGATGATGCCTTATGAAGCCAAGTAGAGGAACTGCTTTTTGCTAAAGCCCCAAACCATAACGTTCTAGTAGCTCCAGACTGTGTTTTATATACATCACCATTTACTTTAATATTCATCTGACAATATTGGTAAAAATTAGAAATACCAGTTTTTCTTCTCGTTTGACCACGAGATTTTGCAATAATTGTTTTACTATCAAAAGCATTATTAGGATTCTTAGCTTGAATAGCATAGAAATAATTACCTTCATCTGTATATGGATTATTTTTACCACTAGATAAGAAATGAGGTCTACTATCAGCACTTAATAAATGACTATTATCACCACTATAAAAATCACCATGATACGTACTATAACCAACTCTTATCAAATACTTATCATCCGCTTTATAAGAAGGACAAATAGTTACATCATAATTAGGCATAGTAAACTTTTTTGTTGAATCGCTCAACTCATAAACAACAGTATTATCTGATTTTTTCTTTATCTTTGCCCCTTTATAAGTAAATCCAGGAATAGTACTTACAGTAAAAGTTACTTCACTTCCACCAACTTTGGTAGTAGAGGTTACTCGGTCTACTTTTGGATAATAAGATGTATCCGTACTAACATACTTACTTAATTTAGTAACGACTTGATATCCATTCCATTTTGCATATAATGTTCCATTACTAGAAAAAGTAGTGGATTTATTACCAACAATCGTACCATCGGTTTTAATAATTTGAGTGCCTTTTCCACTAGTAGCGGTATAATATCCTCCAAACACATAGCCTTTTCTAGATGGTTTCGTAATACTAGTAATACCATTAGTAGCATTAGCATTAGAATACCAACCAGTATTATACTTTTCATATATTGTACTAGTTCCACCACTTCCACCCTGTCTATCTAAAGTCACAGTATAAATTCCAGGAACCCATTTTGCATAGAGAGATCCATTGGAGTGAAAAGCATTTGTCTTTCCACTAATAATATTAGAATTTGCTTGAATAATTTGTACTCCTCCACCATTATCCTGGGTATAATATCCTCCAAATACATAGCCAGTTTTTGTTGGTAACGTTACTTTCGTAATTGGAACTGTAGCAGAAGCATTGGAATACCAACCAGTATTATATTTTTCATATATTGTAGAAGTTCCTCCACTACCACCCTTTTTATTTAATGTAACAGAATAAACATCTTCTGCAAGACTCCAGTTAACCTTTAAAACAATTGTACAATCACCATTACTAGAATCACAAATTGTATCAGTATTCGCAATAGTATAATTTGCATGATTAAAAGTTTGTCCTGCTGTAACACATCCACTTTCACAAATCCATTCCCTTCCAGGAACCGCAGTCATTCCAGATTTAGTAATATTTAAATATTTAGAATTATTGTAATTAGGTAGGTTTAATGATACATTAGTCCCACGATTAATAGAAAAATTATAAACAGCATCATTTCCAGTACCAACTTTTAAAGTTAAGAAAGATTGATCATTTTTTCCCCAATAATAATTAGTACCATTATCCGCAGTGGTATGAGATGTTACAACTTCATCATCATACATTTTAATTCTAAAATTAACTCTACTAACTCTCCAATCAGCTGTAACAGTTAAGCTTTCAGTTATTGGGGTATCATTTTTCAAATAAGAATTATCGTTCTTTTTCCACCCAAGAAATGTAAATCCTTCTTTAGTAGGTTTACATAAATCTCCCCACGTAGAAGATTCTCCCTTCTCCAATAAAACTTGTTTATTCGAGCAACCACTTCCTCCATTATTTTGATAAGTAAGGGTATATTCCTTGCCAACATTATAAATACCATAAACCATATACTTACCATCAATACTATCTTCATCTGTCCATGATTCTCCAGTTAAATCTAGATAATGATTAACTTTTAATACTAAGATATACCAAGCAGCAGTGCCAGTTGGAGTAGTTACATTTTTCGTACTAACAATAGAATTTCCACCCATTAATATTTCTTGCTGCTTCTGAAACCCTTGTTTAATTTTAAAAGATAGTTTTTTCCAACCTGTTAAATCATCAAAGTTAATAGATGAATAATCATTCTTATCATCTACTGGAACCCATAAATATTGAATATCCAAATTTTCATTATGAATACCAGTAGTACTCTTTAAAGTTACAGTTGCAGTATGTGTAACAGCTTTATTCTTTTCAGACTCCGGTTCTACAAGAACTTGCATACCAGATTTTAGATTACAAAGATTTTCATCAAATTCATTATCCTTTATCATAGAATCAACTCTAGTAGAATTAGAAAAATCTCTTAATGAAGCATCATTTATTCTTCCATCACTATCCTTTGTTCCACAATATAGTTGATAACTATATCCATACTGATGATTCAACTTAACAATTCTAACTTTAGTATCACTACTATTACAAGAAATAGAATCATCTGGAAAATCTTTTATGAAACCTTTTTCTTGCAATTGATCAAAAGACAATAGAGCACATCCAGACTTTTTATGACCAAACAAATCCTCTTCATAACTATCTCGATAAAGCTTGGCTCCAGTAAGTAATGTTTTACCATAAGACTTATACTTCCTCTGCTCATTATTAAACCGAATATTACGAATAAGTGGTATACTCATTCCCATAATAATACCGAGTATTGCAATAGAAACTAATAATTCTATCAAAGTAAATCCTTTATAGTTTTTCATCCTATCACCTACAATTAACATCACTCATTATAAGATATATTATACCACAAAAAAAAAGAAGAATTAAATTAAATCTTCTTTTAGAATTAAATCTTCTTTTTTACCTTTTCACTCTGTACTTTTCTCAATTCCTTTAGTTTTTGATTCAACACTTTTTCAATCATATCAACAGAAACACCAGATTCAATTAATCCTTCTACAACCTGTATCAATTCATCAAACTTAGAATCCAAAAAAAGAGTATTAGGAAGTTTTACACTACTCATAATATACTTATACTCAATAGAATCTTCCAAAGGCATATCTAATCGTTCACAATAAAACGTACATCCCTGTCCATAATCAATTCCAATAGAATAACCAACACCATTATGCTGAATAGGAAATGATATTCCATAAGCATTTTCTTGATAAGGAAGATAGTTATCTTCCGCATAAGCATATATCTCCTCAAAAAAATGTTCTAAATGATAAATGTTTTCCTTCTCCTCATCCGTTAAAAATCTATCATTATATAAAAAACTATCCGTAGAAAAAGAAGAAAAACGAAGTGTAAACTGTTCTAACCAATCAATATAATCGGTAGAATATGCTAAAGAATTTCGAAATTCTTCATTTTTTTTATCTTGTTCCTTCATTTTTTTTATAAAATTATCCCCAAACATAAATGTAACAAACCTCCCACAAAACAGTATGCCTTCTATTGTATCACAATCATTTCAAAAAACAATTATTTTTTAATAAATTTATCAAGTAAATCATGATAAATGGAATCAACATCTATATGATATTTTTTTTCTAGCTCACTTACGCTTCCATGAGGAATAAACTCATCTGGTAAAGCATAGTAATAAGAAGAAATAGAATCAAGTGAATAATCAACTAATAATTCCTTTATTATAGAAGAAAGGCCACCAACAATCGTTCCATCTTCAATCACAACAACATGTTTCGTTTTTTGAATACTCTTTATTACCATATGATAATCAAATGGTTTGATAAAACGAACATTAATAACCTCACTAGAAATTCCTTTTTTTTGTAATAAAGAATGTAATTCAATCCCCTTTGAAACACTATTTCCTATTCCAATAATAGTCATATCCGTTCCTTTTTCTAACAATTCACCTTTTCCAAAATAAAGAGCATGTCTTTTCATAGAAAAAGAACTTTCTCCTCCCCTAGGATAACGAATAATTACAGGTCTATTCAAAGTAATAGCAAACTCCATCATTTGTTTTAATTCTGCAAAATCTTTTGGTGCCATGATAACAAGATTTGGAACAATTCGAAAAAAAGCCATATCATATAATCCCTGATGAGTCTCCCCATCTGCACCAACTAAACCAGCTCGATCAACACACATCACAACAGGCAAATTTTGTAAACAGATATCATGAATTACTTGATCATATGCTCTTTGATAAAAAGAAGAATAGATAGAAACAAAAGGAATCATTCCCTCACTCGCCAAACCAGCTGCAAAAGTAAGTGCATGTTCTTCCGCGATTCCAACATCAAAAAAACGATTAGGATACTTTTTCGCAAAGGCTGCTAACCCAACGCCATCTTTCATAGCAGCTGTAATCGCAACAATACGCTTATTTTTCTTTGATAATTGAATTAAAGTATCACCAAAAACATGTGAATAAGTATTTAAAGAAGACGATACTTTTCCACTTTGAATATCAAAAGGCCCTACCCCATGAAAAAGAGAAGGATTTTTTTCTGCAGGTAAATACCCTTTTCCTTTCTTTGTTAAAACATGAATCAATACTGGTTCATCAAAGTCCTTAGCTCTTTCAAATAATCTTTCCATTTCTTCAATATTGTGTCCATCAACAGGACCCAAATACTTAATACCGATTTCTTCAAAATACATACCCGGTATAAACACTTGCTTAACTGCATTTTTTCCCCTACTAACAACCTCTGTAATAACTTTCCCAACAGCAGGAATACTAGAAATCATCTTTCTTCCTCTAGAATTTGTCTTACGATAGTTTTTCCTACTACGCAATTTAGTAAGAAGCGTATTCATACCACTAATGTTTTTAGAGATACTCATTTCATTATCATTTAATACAATTATCATTTTGGTTTGCGTACACCCAACGTGATTAAGAGCTTCTAAAGCCATACCACCTGTTAAAGCTCCATCCCCTATTACAGCAATAACATGATAATCTTGATTCTTTATATTTCGAGCTTTGGCCATACCTAAAGCAGCAGAAATAGAGGTAGAACTATGTCCTGTATTAAAACAATCAGCTAATGATTCTTTTACCTTAGGAAAGCCACTAATTCCATGAATAGTCCTTATTTTCTTTAATTCATTCTTTCTACCATTTAATATTTTATGAACATAGCACTGATGTCCTACATCCCATATAATTTTATCTTTTAAAGGATGAAAAACACTTTCTAAAGCAATAGTTAATTCCACTATACCTAAATTAGAAGCCAAATGGCCCCCATTTTTAGATACAATTTGAAGAATATAATTTCTAATTTCATCACATAGTTTTTTCTTCTCATCTAAAGATAATTCACGCACATCATCAATATCATTTACTTTTTCTAAAACCACAATATCACCTTGTTTTCTCATTAATATAATGAACTAGTTCTTTCGTAATATATCTTGGACCTCTAACAGCTTTTACTCCATATTCCTTCAAAATAGAAAAAGGAAATAAATCTCTATTATACTTTTCTAATAATTCTATCTCCATTACATATTTCATATGGACATTAGAATCACTATAATGATAAGGAAGATAATTTCTTAATACTTTACATTTGTACAATAATGCTGAAACAGGAGCTCCTACATAAATATAGACAATATCATCTACTTGAATATCTGAACTTTGTTTCCACATAATAATCCTACTTCTTTGAAAGGCATCTTCAATATTATAATATCTAGGATTAGCAGGAATTATCCATTCTCCTTGATTTTTATAGTTTACTGAATAAGAATAACTTTCATCAATAAAAGAAAGAATCACATCATCAGTTAAAGTATCATTAAGTATCAAACTAATCCAATTTTTTTTATTCATATGATATGCTCTATAATATCCATTTTGCTTTAATAATTGCTGAATCTTATTAGAATCAACTTTTACATTCAAAACATCAACCATTTCATCACTATTATCCCCTAGTTTACTACAAGAAATATTCATAATTAATGCATACCACTTTTTACTTTCTTTATTTTTAAATACACCAAAATCAGGATAATTATCCCATTCAAAACAAGGATAATCGCCATATTTCTCTTGAATCATATGACTAATTCTATTTGCCTGATGACTAACAAAGGAATTCATCAAAAAACATTTTTCACGAATATCAATTAAAAGACTCATAAACTCATTTCGAATGATTCCAGCAAATTCACCAATATGATCCTCTATTCGAAACCCCAAATACTCATCATTCATCTCTATATCATATATCGTTCCACTAACTCTATCATCTTCTACAACAATTTGTATTTCAAAAGAATCAGAAAGAATCTTCTTCCGATAATAGTATTTAGATTCATCATAATAAAAACCATATTCTAATAACTTATCATAATCTGGAGAACTTTTCTTAAATATATCTTCTTCTATCAAAGTATCACCTCAATACACTAATCTATATAATATCAAAACAAACCATAAAAGTAAAATAAAATAAGAAAACAATCATCGCTTTCTTATTTACTATGAATATCAATTTGTGTATAAGGAATAGTAATTTTCTTTTCTTCTAATCCTTCTACAATACATCTTAATGCATCTCTTCTTTTTTGTACTTTTAAATCTGGAGAACAATATACTTTAATTTGATATAAAATACTAGAATCCCCTAAAGCATTTACTCCTCTATATTCCACTTTTTCTACTTCTTTATCTTTCTGAATCTTCGAAACAATATAATGAACTGCTTCTTCAGCATCTTTTAATTTTAACTCATATGGCAAAGGAATATCAATATTAATAAGATGAGAAACAACTTCTACTTGCTCTATATTACGATTAGAAATAGAAACAATATTAGAAGAATAAACATCTTCTACTTTAGTAGTTTTCAAACCAATAGACAATACCTTACCAGTAATAGTATCAAAATGAATAATATCACCTACTTGGTAATAAGAATCCGATACAATATCAAATCCTTTAATAATATCCTTTAATGCATCCTGTATAGCAAATCCTATTATAATACCAATAATTCCAATTCCAGCTAATAAAGAAGATATATTAATACCATTTATTTTTAATATAATTACTACAACAATCATAATAAACAAATATTTACTAATATTTTTTATCATTTTCAAATAAGTATTAAACTTTTTATCAGAAAAAAAGGTTTTATTACTCTCCCTAATTCTATCAAAAATAATATTTTCAAAAAAAGTATAAAATAAAGTACTAAAAAGTATCACCAATAATGACAATAATAATTGAATAATCCAATGATGATCTGCTAAAAATTTAAAAATATCCATAAACTTCTCACCTATTTTCATTATACCAAAAAAAGAAAAGTTTGAGAACTTTTCTTTACTGAACTTGAATTAATTTAGCATGAATAACTTTTCTACCTTTATTATCATCAGTACAAGTAGATAAAGTAATAATAGAATCTTCTATAGAAACAGATGCCGTAGCAGGAATAGTATTTCTTCCAGCTATAGTATCCAAAAAGGTTTGATACTCACTATCGGTATAAAAATTTGTCTGTAAATAATAAACTTCAGGTTCAACAATATAAGCAGAAAAGACTTGATACGTATACATCTTTCCATCATCAGTCATAACCATAATTTTAATTTCTTTCTTCTTAGAAGAAAAAACTTTGTTTAAACTACCAAAAGCAGTTCGATTTAGCAAATTGTGTCCATAAAAAATAGTATTTTTATCACCCATTTTATTATCATTACGATAATCCATAAAAGTCCATCCACCAGTTGAATATGCTTTATCAAAAGAATGAGTCAAATAATAATCATTATCAACTGTTTGAACAATTGGATAATTAACATTAGTATCTTCAACACTTATCCATGCAATTGTATCACTATTTGCTTTTTTCAATTCATCAAAATGAATATCACTTAATTGATATTTACCATAAATACGATAAAGATTCATTTCTTTATTCAACAATAAATTTTGATCTTTATCATCTTCTTTTTGTACTTGCTCAGGCTTAATATCATCATTAAATATTGACTGAACATAATTAGTATTATCAACATGTAAAGTATCAAATAAATATAATAAACACAAAAACCATATAATCATCATAACTATATGAGAAGGTTGTTCCCTCTTATATGTCAATACATAGTTATAGAACGCATCATTTTTATAGGTATAATCTTTTCAAATAAAGAAAAAACCTTTTCAAAATAAAAGTAAAGCCCTCTAGACAAAAATAGAGATAAGGTTCTAAATCCTTTAGTAAATAGATGAATAATAGATAGTGGTACAAAGAAAATGATTTTAAGAATTTTCATATTATAAGATTTCTTCGTCTATAATACCCATCAAAACTGGTTCTGAGGAATAAGATTTTTCTGAATTAGATACAGTAACTTGATCAAATTCCTGAGTAATACTTAAAATATCAATTGTCTTTGATAAATCTTCATCTGGTTGAATAACAGGAATTAATACAGAAGAATTCTTTTTTCTAGCACGTACAACTTTATTAGGAACGTTGACGCTTTGAACAATTGATTTCTGAGTATTTAAACGATATCCTTTCTTCTCAATTATAGTAGTAATAATACCAGTAAGGATTGAAAATACAACAATAATTGTCAAATACATGTAAATTATCATTTTATCATCTCCTATCTACTATCTACTTCAATTATATATTATATTGGATTTTAATCAATAGTTTTACATAAAATAATATGTAAAGCATTGTAAATAAAAATATAAGTGATTATTAAAAATGTAAAAAAAAGTAAATTTATAAATTTATGAACACTCTTTACAGTTATAAAATTGTAAATATAATACTTTAAAAAAAAGCCAATGTTTAACACATTGACTGCCATAATTATTATCAATTATTTGCAACTAAAATTATTATTTAGTATTATTTTGACTTTATAAAAATATATGTTCCATCTGTTTGCTCTTCAAAAACTAAAGTATACAATACATCAATTTTATCTTTATATTTTGAAAAGTCATCATCTTTATCATTTTTAGAATCATACTTTACTTTTGTACCATCGTTAAAAACAAAATAATCATCATCTTCTGCAATTATTTCTGCATAATTAACTGTTAATATATTATTGCTTTTTTTCACATTTTTAAATCCAGAAATCATAGGATGCCTACTTTTTCCACATTCACAAGATAAAAAAGAATAACCATTCTCTGATTTAGAATAACCATATGCACTGCCATCAATCGTTTCTACAGTAGTTTTAGATGCACTATTTTTTTCTCCAAACATCTTTTTATACTGTTTATTGACATCAGAATAACGATAAAGTGTCTGGTATCCATCAGAACATAACAAATTTTCAACTTTCCAACTACCTTCTTCAAAAGTATCAGCCAAACTTTCAATATCGTTGCCAAACAATTCTTTACAATTATATTTCTTATCTCCTTCTTCAGTATTTAAAATAGAAATATATGTTTTCACATCATTATCATTTAGATCTAATTCTTCTGAATTAATTGCATAAAACATATTAAAATTTCCAAACACTTCTTTAACAATCTTCTGTCCCTCTTCATCTGATAATATTTCTTCTTTTACTTCAGTTTTAGTTGAATTTACAGTACTATCATTTTTCTTGTTATTACTAATGAAATCAATAACATCCTTATCGTTAAGTATATAACCGACTAATATGATTATAACTAATCCAAATATTAAACATATCCCTTTAAATATATTTCTATTTTTTTTAATTTCATTTGATGGTCTACCAATACCATTTTTAAATAAACTCATTTTTACAACTCCTCCTATTCTATACAAATATTATAACATAAAAAAAACTCTAAAAAAGAGTTTAATCATTAAAATGGTCGGGAAGACAGGATTTGAACCTGCAACCCCTTGGTCCCAAACCAAGTGCTCTACCAAGTTGAGCCACTTCCCGAA